>DASTOD010000534.1:0-2226 GCA_035762645.1 Binatia bacterium
AGGCGTATGGCGTAACTCACATCTTTTTTGTCCCCACGATGCTGCTGCCGGCAATGGCGGAGATGGAGGACATGAACATCCGGCGCGTGGTGACCCACGGCGAAAAGGCCGCGGCCTACATGGCTGATGGTTACGCCCGTGCCTCGCGCAAGCCGGGAATTTGCATGGCGCAGAACATCGGCGCCGCAAATCTGGCGGCGGGATTGAGAGACGCATACATGGCCTGTTCCCCAGTGATCGCAATTACAGGAGGTCCTGACTCTGACTCGCGATATCGCTACCTCTATCAAGAGGTAGAGGACCGCTCGATGTTCGATCCGGTGACGAAATTCAATGCCCGTATAGACAAGTTGAGCCGCTTGCCGGATCTACTAAGACAAGCCTTCCGAGAGGCCACCACCGGATCGCCCGGACCGGTGCACCTGCAGACGCGCGGGAATCACGGGCAAGTCGTTGAGGAGGAAGGAAACCTCGAGCTGATCGTCGAGGAGCAGTTCAAGCAATACCCCGCCTTTAGGGCGGAGCCGGAGATAGACCGGGTTCGACAGGCGGCTGCTTTGCTGACGAGGGCGGAGCGGCCTGTGATTGTGGCGGGCGGGGGAGTTACAGCTTCCCAAGCACAGCAAGAGGTGGTGCAGCTGGCCGAGATGTTATCGATTCCGGTAGCTACCTCACTGAATGGCAAAGGGACCATTTTCGATGACCATCCGCTTTCTCTGGGAGTCGTGGGCACGTACTCACGCTGGTGCGCGAACCGGGCGGTGGCCGAGGCGGACCTGGTATTTTTCATCGGCAGCCACACCGGAAGCCAGGTGACAAACAACTGGAAGATTCCACGAGTAGGCACACCCGTTATCCAGTTGGATATCTCGCCCGCGGATCTCGGCAGAAACTATCCCAACATTGTAAGTTTGTTGGGCGACGCCAAAGTGACGCTACGGAGGCTGATCGAGACGCTAAAGCCTCTGGAGCCAAGAGGAGACTGGCCGCAGCGAGCGCAACAGCTCGTCGCCGAATGGCGCGCCGAAGTGGCGCCTCTCTGCAACTCCGACTCAGTGCCCATGAGGCCAGAGCGCATCTGCAAGGAGATCACCGAGTTCTTACCTTCCGATGCGGTCGTGGTCTCGGATACGGGCCACTCGGGCATCTGGACGGGTGCCATGATCGATCTCAAAAAACCGCGCCAGAGATATATTCGCTGCGCCGGCTCGCTTGGATGGGCCTTTCCGGCCGCTCTAGGCGTAAAATGCGCTCTTCCCGATACGCCGGTTTTGTGTTTCACTGGCGACGGTGGTTTTTACTATCACCTCGCCGAACTGGAGACTGCTGTCCGCTTCGGCATTAACGCGGTCATCGTCGTGAATGATAATCGCTCGCTCAACCAGGAGACCAGATTATTTGACGCGGCTTACGGCGGACAGCAACGGGGCAGAGCCCACGAAATGTGGGTCTTCGAGGACATCAATTTGGCGAAAGTGGCCGAATCGATGGGTTGCCTCGGCATTCGAGTCGAACGACCGAGGGAGTTACGGAGCGCGCTGGAGCAAGCCTTCGCCGCCAAGAAGCCAGCCGTCCTTGACGTCGTAAGCGACATCAAAGCGTTGGCGCCTCGCGCGTGGAGTTAGGGTGTAAGAGCTAAAAACGTGAGGGCTCGGGTGGCCTGTTTCAGCCTATCATTTGGTGAGTCGTGAATCACCAAGGAAGACCGGGGTGGGTCGAATCACAAATAACGGATCTGACACAGGAGGAAAAATGAAGTATTACGGCTTCTGGCGCTCGCTCGCCGCCTGCCGCGTGCGCATCGCGCTCGCGCTGAAGGGCGTAAAGGCGGAGGAGATCTCCGTCAACCTGATGCAGGGCGAGCAGTTGAAGCCCGAGTACCGCGCCGTGAACCCGCAGGCCGTCGTGCCGGCGCTGGTCCTCGACGACGGATCGACCCTGTTCGAGTCCATGGCGATCATCGAGTACCTGGACGAAACGCATCCGGAGCCGCCGCTTCTGCCCAAGGACCCGAAAGGCCGCGCCCGCGTGCGCGCGCTGGCGCAGATCGTCGCCTGCGACGGCCACCCGCTCATCGTGCCGCGCATCCGCAACTATCTGGAAAAAGACCTCAGCGTGGACGAGGCCGCGCGCACCCGCTGGTGCCAGCACTGGGCGATGGAAGCGTTGAAGTTCGTCGAAGCGCACCTCGCGAAAGAAAAGGAAACCGGCCGCTACTGCCACGGC
>DASTOD010000535.1:0-32151 GCA_035762645.1 Binatia bacterium
GGCATCCTGAAAGGAGGCCCCTCCCTGGCCCGCGAGCTTCTCCAAGAACGGAGGAGGGATAGGAAGCGTGAAGAAGAAAAATTTCGCTCGCGGTCGTTTTCAAAAGCTCAGAAATCCTCTGGCAAGCGGTCCAGTTAAAGGCCCGGCATCCTGTTTCTCTGGCAGATGCTTTTGCCGCGGCGACCGCCATTGAGCGAGACGCGACGATCGTCACGGGCGACCCTGAATTTAAACCGATCAGCCATCTCGTCGAGATTCTGTGGCTATAGCCTCCTTCGATCGCCGCTTCACGCCGTCACTCATAACGCAGCGCTTCGATGGGATCGAGGTTGGCGGCTTTTTTGGCCGGATAAAAACCGAAGAAGACGCCGACGGCGCCGGAGAAGAGAAAGGCGACGGCAACGATGATCGGGCTGATCTGCGTCGGCCACTTGGCCCACTCTTTCAAAATCTCTGAGCTGCCGATTCCCAGCAGAATCCCAATCACGCCACCGGTCGCGGCCATCACCAGGGCCTCTACCAAAAACTGCAGCATGATGTCATGGCTGCGAGCTCCGACCGCCATCCGAATACCGATCTCGCGGGTGCGCTCGGTCACCGACACCAGCATGATATTCATGATGCCGATGCCGCCGACCAACAGGGATATCGAGGCGACGCTGCCCAGAAGCACCGCCATGACACGGGCGCTGGTGGCGGCGGCCTCGGCAATGTCGGAAAGATTGCGGATCGAAAAATCATCTTCGCGCTCCGGGCCGATCCGGTGGCGCTGGCGCAGGAGCGCCGTAATCTGCTCCTGAGCTTCTTGGACGCGGTCGGCGCTCACCGCCGAGACCACGATGGTTTGAACATGGGTGATTCGCATCAGCCGCTTCTGGCTCGTGGTGTAAGGGACGAAGATCGTGTCATCCTGGTCGCTTCCCTGGCTGGTTTGTCCCTTGGGCTCGAGCACACCAACGACCCGAAACGGGATATTTCGGATGCGGATGACGGCATCGGTCGGGTCATCATTGCCGAACAACTTGTCAACGACCGTTTGGCCGATCACCGCCACCTTAGCCGCGCTCTCGACATCGCCATCGTGAATGAATCGCCCTGACGCCAAGTGCCAATCGCGAATCTGCTGAAACTCCGGCGCTACCCCTTGCACCAGGGTGCCCCAGTTTAGATTGCCGGCAACCACCTGCTCCGGCCGGCGAATGGCCGGCGACGCAAAAGATACCGCCCGGACTTCGTTCATGATCGCTTTCGCATCGGCGTCGGTAAGTGTCGTCACGCCGCCCGTGCCCATTCTTACGCCTCCCTGCGTGGTGGTTCCGGGAAGAACGATCAGGACATTGGTTCCGAGACTGGCAATCTGCGACCGAATGGTTGCCTTCGCGCCCTCGCCGATGGCTACCATCGCGATCACCGCGCCAACCCCGATGATAATACCGAGCATGGTGAGAAACGAGCGCAACTTGTTTCTCGCAAGCGCGCGCAGCGCGATTCTAAACGTCATGAACAACATCAACGAGCCCTCTTCGCCACGCGCTAAGCGCTTGGCGCAAAGCGTTTTGCATCTTTTTGATCCGCGACAATCATGCCGTCACGGAATAACACCCGGCGCTCAGCATAGGCTGCGATGTCCTGTTCGTGGGTGACCAGGACGATGGTGATCTTCTGTTCGGTGTTGAGTCGCTGAAACAGCGCCATGATCTCGGCGCTCGTGGCCGAATCGAGATTGCCGGTCGGCTCGTCGGCGAGAATCAATGAAGGTCGATTGACCAGAGCCCTGGCAATGGCGACCCGTTGCTGCTGGCCCCCGGAAAGTTGATTAGGCGTGTGGTCAAGGCGCCCTTCGAGCCCGATGAGCGACAGGACTTCGACGGCGCGCGCTCGCCGCTGTTTGCTCGCGTTGCCGTTGTACATCATCGGCAGCTCGACGTTTTCGAGCGCCGTGGTTCTAGACAGCAAGTTGAACCCCTGAAAAACAAATCCAATGCGTTGGTTCCGGATGTGGGCCCATTGATCTGGGCTGAGCGAACCGACCTCCTCGCCTTCCAAATAGTACTTGCCGCTGGTCGGACGGTCGAGACAACCAAGAATATTCATGAAAGTCGATTTGCCCGAGCCCGAGGAGCCCATCACCGCCACGAACTCTCCTTTGTCGATGCTAAGATTAACGCCGCGCAGCGCCGGCACCTCCACATCTCCCATGCGATAGGTCTTGTAGAGCGCCTCGACATGGATGACTTCGCTCATCGGAAACCAAATCCAAAGCCACGCGGCTGGGCCGGCTGAAACGGGTTTGCGACCCCTGATTGGTTCTGCGCCCCGCTAGCGCTTGTCATGCCAATGATGACAAGATCGTTCTCCTTGAGGTCGTCACTCGTCAACTCGGTCCTGGAGCCGTCGGTGATGCCCAGTTGGACCTCGACAGGGTGCGCCTGGAAATCCCTGACAACGTAAATGCGCACCCGGCGCGCCGCCACGGCGGCGCCTCCACCACCACGGCTGCTACTCGTGCGGCTCGTTCGCCTAGCTCCCACCGCCGGGGCGGACCGGCTTTGCTCGCGGCGCAGCAGCTCCTGGGCTTCGTTCTTTTCCTCGGGCGGCCTGAAACGGAGCGCCATATTGGGAACCGTCAGAACATCCTGTTTTCGGCTCACCATAAACTGCACGTTGGCGGTCATTCCGGGCTTGAGCACAAGCTCCTTGTTGTCGATCCTGACCACGGCGTCATAAGTGACGACATTTTGCACCACGATGGGAGCATTGCGGACTTGATGGACTTTGCCTCTAAAACGGCGGGCCGGAAAGGCATCGACCGTAAATGTAACCTCCTGCCCTTCACCTACGTTGCCGACATCCGCCTCATCGACATTTGTATGAACCTCCATTTTGGACAGGTCGTTGGCAATCGTAAACAGCGTCGGCGCCTGCAAAGACGCGGCTACCGTCTGGCCTACGTCGACGTTGCGCGAGATGACGATGCCATCCACCGGTGAGCGAATGACGGTATTGTTCAGATCGACCATGGCTTGATTCAGCGCGGCTTGGCTTTGCGCCAACTGCGCTTTGTTGACTTCCACCTGGGCGACCGCTGCGTCGTAAGCGGTTTGAGCGGCATCGAGCTCGCTTTGAGCCATCAGCTCCCGCTTTCGCAGCTCCCGATTGCGCTCCAATGTCCGCAGCGCGTCGGCCACCGTAACCCTCGCCTTTGCCAAATTGGATTGAGCGGCAAGCAGATTGGCGCGCGCCTGATCGACCGAGGCCTTGAACTTGTCTTGGTTCAACTGGGCCACGACCTGTCCCGCCTTCACCTTTGTGTTGAAGTCGGCAAAGAGCTTTTCGATGGTCCCGGAGACCTGACTCCCGACTTGAACTGTGACCACGGCCTGCAGCGTTCCCGTCGAGGACACCGCCTGGGTGATATTGCCGCGCGTTACCGGTACCGTTACGTAGGGCGACTCGTTGGCGTTGTTCCCAAAACGCCAAAACCCATAGCCCATGCCCCCGAGCAAGAGCAGCGGCACAAAGGTGAGCAGGAATTTCTTCGCCTTCATGTTTTCTCGCGCAAAAGCCGCAGTATCTTTGCCGCGAAATCTGCCTCGCGGCCGGTCGGGCGACTATACGTCGGGCCGCTGGTGATCTGCGCATTGGGCTCCTGATCCTCCAAGAGCTCTTCCGCGGTCACGCGGAACCGTGACACTTGCGGTGCGCCGGCCATTTCGGCCTCCAACTGCTTGACGCTGCCTTTGAGATAAATGTTTATGCCTCGGTCCGTGATCACCAGTGTGACCTTACCCCCGCGGCGCAGGTTTTTCGCGGTCGAGCTGTCTTTCCAAAGCGCCATATCGAGGGTCGAAGGGTTTTTAGCCACGATTTCATAGTAAGACAACAGGGCCGGGTGCGGCCAACCTTGTTCATCGAGCGTAAAGATGGGGATAATCTTGCCCTCGTGCGACGCCACCTCTTCTCCGCCGAGCCGTTTCAAAAGCGAATCGCTCAATTGTTTTCCGATTAGTCGTGACATGGGCCACCCTTATCAGGCCGCTGAAAAAGGCTCATTTGCTTCGTTGCGCTCAATCGCCTCGCTCCAACGTACTGCGCAAGTACGCCTACGCTCGTCGATTTTTCGCGCGCCTCGCAACTGAACCTTTGTGATCGGCCTGAACACTCTGTTGCACCAATAAACGAATCTGCTCACGCCGTGACGGTCAATTCCCGGCGTTTACCGAAGCCTTGTTCGTTATCGATATAAAAAACCTTCTGGGGATGGACGCAATAGAACCTCACTTTCAGAAAGGCCCGGTAAAATCCCTCATTCGCGGGATTGGTGAAGATCCTGATGACCTCCGGATACTTCCGCCCATAGACCGTCACGGCTTTGGTTTTTTCCACCATAGAATCGACCACTATCACGCTTCCTTCGAGCTGAATTCCCTTGATCTTGCGCCAATCGTGATAGTCTTCCTGTATCGTTGCGGCGACACGCGGATTGGCGGCGAGGTTCTGACCGTGGCGTGAATCGGGCGCGGAAAAAAAATACAGACGCCATTCGTCGCTTGCGTAAAAAACCGTCGCCGCCCAGGGAACATCGCCGGCGCAGGTTGCCAATGTCATGGTGTTGTGAGACCGCATGTACTGGAGAATCTCTTCCTTTAAATCATCGGCCATTTTTACGCATTCAACTGCAACCCGACACCCGAGACTCGAAACCCGGAACCGCTTTAGGTGCGCCGCACGAGAGGAGCCTTTCGCAGGGCTGCCAGATTCGGCGCGCCGACACAAAGCATGGCAATTTTGATTTCATTGATAATACCGGCGATAAATTCTATCACCTTATCGGCAGACTCCAAAGCCGGCGCCAGCAGGGGTTGCCCGAAAGCGGCCATATCCGCTCCCAAGGCGATGCTCTTGGCAATGTCCAGTCCGGTTCGAATCCCACCGGAGGCGACGAGCTGGATATCAGGAGCGGCTTTGCGCACCTGGATGAGGGCCTCGTCTGTCGGGATCCCCCACTCCCTGAAGGTCGTTTCCGCCGGCTTTCCCCCCCGCGCCGCGCGCTTCGCTTCCACGGCATACCAGGACGTGCCGCCTCTCCCGGCGACATCGATGGCTTTCACCCCCGCCTGACGCAGTCGGAGGGCGACATCGGCCGAGATTCCGCTCCCGACTTCCTTTACCATGACAGGCACTTCCAACTGGCGACAAATGGCGCCAATCCTGTCACCCAACCCTTTGAAATTACGATTGCCTTCGGGTTGCACGGCCTCCTGCAATACATTGAGATGAAAAATCAATGCGTCGGCATCGATCATCCGGACTGCCCTCCGGCAGTGATCGATCGTATAGCCGTAATTGAGCTGCACCGCTCCCAGATTAGCCAGCAGAAGAACGTCGGGCGCCACATCCCTCACGTGAAAAGAGCCGGCAACGGCAGTCTCCTCCAGGGCGACCCGCTGTGAGCCCACTCCCATCGCCAGCCCCAATTTTTGCGCCGCGGTCGCCAGGTTGCGATTGACCTTGCGCGCCAAATCAAAACCGCCGGTCATGGATGAAATCAGGATGGGCGCTCGGAGTTGTTTGCCGAGAAAGTTCGTGCTCAGGTCTATCTCCGCGATGTCGAGGTCCGGCAGCGCATTGTGAACGAACTCGTACCGATCCAGGCCCGACCCTGACGGGCTGATGATGCTCTCGGTGTCGAGACAAAGTTCGAGATGCTCTTTTTTTCGTTGTTGAGTCGCAGAGAAGGCTTTCTTAGCCCTTCGACTTCGCATAAGGCGGGGGAAGATTAGGCTTCACCGCTGCTTTTTGGCCTCGCGGCGTTCCTTGGCAGCGACGAGCGGCGTAGCCTTTTCTGCCTCGGGATGGCGGCTCATGCCCTGGTCGTCCCAGCGCTGGAACAAACTGACGTCGATGTCGAATTGGTCCAAAATACGCGTGGCAGTTTGATTGATCACGTCTTGGAGGGTTTTCGGTCGATGATAAAACGCAGGCACCGGCGGAAAAATGACCGCGCCCATGCGCGTCAAGGCAACCATGGCCTCGAGATGACCCAGGTGAAGTGGCGTTTCCCTGACCACTAACACGAGCTTTTTTCGTTCTTTGAGAACGACATCGGCGGCGCGAACGAGGAGATCGCCGCCGATAGAATGGGCGATCCCGCCCATGGATTTCATCGAACAGGGAGCAATGACCATCCCTTCGGTGCGAAACGAGCCGCTGGAGATGCTCGCGCCGATGTTGTTGATGTCATGAACGACATCGGCCAAGGCTTCGACATCTTTGACGGAATACGGCGTCTCCACCTGAATCGTCATCCTGCCCGCGCGGGTCAGCACAAGATGCGTCTCGATATCTTTCATCTTGGCCAGTATCTCAAGAATCCGCACGCCGTAAATCGCCCCGGTGGCTCCGGACAAGCCAACGATCAGCCTTCGCTTGGCGCTCAAGGAATGAACTCCAATAGAACTTGATCTCCGTCTCTCAGCCGGAGTTCATCCTTGAGCCGGACGGGCGAGACAACTTCGATCTTGTCTTTCGGATAGCCGGGCACCTGGGGAAGCAACACGGCGCCTTGGGACTTTTGTCGGGTCGCGCCGGCGGGTTTTTCGATCGCCACTAGAAAGAGCCGCGCGTCGCAGAAGCCCCTCTCCCCCGAAGCGAGACGGACAGATTTATGCTCGCGCTGGATGATCTCCCAGGTTGCCGCGTCTTCCTCGGCTTTGGGCCGCAGGTTCAGGGTCGCCGGATAGGGAGAAAAACCGAGGCTTTGGTTTAACGCGCTCATCACCCAATCCAACCTCATAAACGACGACGCTTGACCTAGATCGGAAAAAACAATCCCATTAATGGTTCGCGGCGGGTTCATCGCTAGCGACCGGAAAGGGACGCTGCGCTGCCGCCCCGTCGGACCTTTACGACCTCCGCCAAAATCGACAGCGCGATCTCGGGAGGAGTCTCTGTGCCGATATCGAGACCGATGGGAGCATAGACTCGCGCTATGATTTCGTCGGCGATTTTTTCCTCGTCACGAAATCTCTGAAAGCAAGCCTTGATACGGCGCTTGCTACCGATCATGCCGATGTATCTGGCCTGACTGTGAATGATCTCGCGCAAGCAGGGCTCATCGTACTTGTGGCCGCGAGTAATCAGGACGATGTAAGTGGAAGGCGTGATACTCATCTCTTTCAACATCTGCGCCATGTCACCGACCAGGACTTCGTCCGCATCCGGAAACCGTTCGCGATTCGCGTACGCCAGCCGATCATCGATAACGATGACGTAAAAATCCAGCACCTTGGCCATCTTCACCAGCGGCACGGCGATATGGCCGGCGCCCACCACGACGAGTTTGGGTGGAGCGGGCATGACTTCAAAGAAAACTTCTAGTTTGCTTTGCGAGCCGGGAACATTCAGGGTTACGAGCTTCGACTTCTCTTGTTGCAGATGGATGGCGCTCTCATTGACGATGGCGTGGAGGACTCTGGCATCGCCCACGGTCTCGGCTCTGACCCGACCGTCGCGGATCAAACATTTCGCTCCGGGCTCCACTTTGTCATGGCCCGCGATTTCGACCACGGTGGCGAGCACGGCGGCGGCGCCTTGCTCGCTGATCTCGACCAGTTCCTCGGAAAGCGAACTCATTTGGACGCGACCGCCTCCCGGTCCTGCTCTTTCCACCATGGATCGATGAAGACATTCATGATTCCGCCGCACACCGCGGGGCTATCGGAAGATATATCATCCAAGAGATCGATCCGGATCGTTCGCGGCTTGCGCGTGCGAATGACTTCGATCGCCTCGCGTTTAACGTCGGCTTCGCCGCAACCACCGCCGATGGTACCGAGAATTTCGCCCCAAGCCGTAACGACCATCTTGGCGCCCACCTCTCTGGGCGTGGAACCTTTGGTCGAGACGATCGTCGCCACCGCCAGGGTTTCCCCCTTGTCGAGGAATGCCTTCACCTGGTGATAAACGGAATCGCTCTTTTTTGCCTCTGTATCGGCCTCGTCAAAGCAACTTCCCTGACCTGCCATGGCTCTACTCCTTACTGCTTTTAGGCTTCGCGTTCGGAATTTTGACTTGCGGGCTCTAGGCCCGGTCAACTGCGACCGAAGCGCGAAACCGTTGATACTCTAAGCCACTAACTTCTGCAATGTCCGGCCCAAGGCAACGAGGCTATTGACGTTGTGCACCGATAGGAACAGATCCAGATAGGGAAGCGCCGCCTGCATCCCCTTGCACAACGGCTCATAGTTCTCGCTCGCCAGCAACGGATTCAGCCAGATAATCTTGTTCGCCCGGCGTTTGATGGCCTGCATCTCGCGCTCCAGCAAACCCACATCACCGCGGTCCCAGCCGTCGCTGATTATAACCACCACGGTGCGGTGCGTGACCAGGCTCGGCGCAAAATTTCGATTGAAGGTGTGCAGCGAACGGCCGATGTTGGTTCCACCGGACCAGCCGAGAATGCTGCCCGAGATTTTCTCCAGGGCGTTGGTAATATCTTTCGTGCGAATCAGGTGGGTGATCCGGTGCAAGGACGTGCTAAAAACGAAAGTCTCCACGCCCCACAGCTCGTTCTGCAGGCCGTACATGAACTGAATTAAGAAGCGGCTGTAGCAGTCCATCGATCCGCTGACATCGCAAAGCAGCACGACGCGCGTTTTCTTGATGCGTCGCTTGCGATTGACCAGATCGATGATTTCGCCGCCATACTTCATGCTCTTACGCAGGGTCCAACGCGGATCCACCACTTTGCCTTTGCGCGCTAACTTTTTGCGCCGGCTGATCTGAGTTGCGATTTTGGTCGCGATAAGCAGGATCGCGCGCGCGATGGCGCGGCTTTCTTCGACCCCCATTTCGCTGAAATCTTTACGATTGAGTAACTCTTGCGGGCTGTACGTCGGGATGGAAAACTCCTCGAGATTGTCGAGCGGCACGTTGTCGGGGGCCGCCGATTCCGACAAAGCTTCTTCGAGTCCCTCTTCATCGCCGCCCTCTTCCGCCCTGGACTCGGTGGCAGCTCCCGGAATTTCGAGGCTCTCTTCCGGGGTTCGCTCATAGCTCTGTTCCCGCCAAAAACAATCAAACGCCATGTCAAAAACCGGGAAGTCTTCTTTTTGCGAGATCAGGTTCGATCGAAGCAGCGCTCGAAAGTCGTTCTTGTTCGCCAGTTCTACATAGGGCAGCGATCGGGAAGCGTCGATGACTTGGCTCAAGCTGACCTTCACCCCCAGCTGTTTGAGAATCCGCCCAAATGCCAACAGATTGGATAAGGTGCCTTGGCCACGGTGAGAAGAAAAATCGCTGACGGCCGCGGCGATGACTTCCGGGGTTATTTCCATACTGACTAGCTGATCAGCTCGGGCGAAAGCCTGAACAACGCATCGAGATTCAGTTGCTTGCCTTCGACCTGTTCCTTCAAGTGGTGCAGGTCCTCGCGGTACTTGAAAACGCAGCCCATCGTTTCCACCACGGTCCTGTCATCCAGACCCTTGCGATTGAGAGCGATCAGGGCGGACGCCCAATCCAGAGTTTCCGCGACCCCGGGCCGCTTGTAAAAGTTCATCTCCCGGACGCGCTGCATGAAGGCGCAGATCTGTTTAGCCATATGGGACTCGACGCCGGGGAATTTAGTCGTGATGATTTCGTATTCCTTCTCGAAGGTTGGATATTCGATCCAGTGATACAAACACCGGCGCTTCAGCGCGTCATGGATCTCCCGCGTGCGATTGGAAGTCAGAAACACGTAGGGGCGATGCTTCGCGCTGAGCGTGCCGATCTCGGGAATGGTAATTTGAAAATCCGACAGCACTTCCAGAAGAAAGGCTTCGAATTCCATATCAGCTCGGTCGATCTCGTCGATCAGCAGGACCGGCGGGCTAGCGCCGTCACTTTGGATCGCCTCGAGCAACGGGCGCTTAACAAGATAGTCCTGGCTGAAAATCTCCGTCTCTACCGCCTCTTTATCGCCGCCGCGGACCTCCTCGAGCTTGATCCGCAGCATCTGCTTGGGGTAGTTCCACTCGTAGAGAGCGGTATTGGCATCCAGACCCTCATAACATTGCAGCCGAATCAGCTTGGCCCTCAACACACTGGAAAGAACTTTGGCTATCTCGGTCTTCCCCACCCCAGCCTCGCCCTCGAGCAGCAATGGTTTACCCATCACTAGGGACAGATACACCACCGTGGCCAGGGACCGGTCACATATGTATCGCTCCTCCCGCAAGATATCTTGTACCTTCTCGATTGAAAGCTGCTGCGGATCTACGCCATTCTCACGAATTGTCATCATGGATTACTGACCTTCGCTCCATTGGGGGATTAGCCAAATAGTGGCCAGCCATTTGCCCTTTGATGGCTTTACGTTTTTTGAAAATCGCTTCACCATACTGCCTTTCGTCACCAGGATCAATCTCGCGGCGCCGAGGTTTCGGCTAGCTCTATCATCATAACAAACCAGCCATAGTTATGAAAATCCGCAGCTTGCCGGTTCGCCCGGTCCGCTGAGAGCGATAGATTAAGTCGTGGCTTGAAAAAATCAGAGGGATCCGGTGGCGCGGGCCGGGCGCGAGAGCCGGAATCGATAAAACACAAAACCGCGCGACCCCCGGCCTTTCACTGAACTCAGGACGCTTTCGCGAATCGCGGAAAGTTATCGGACGGCGACTAAAGTCTGATCGAGTTTCTCGGCAGCCTTCAAGGTTTTTTGCAGCTCAACCGCCTCATGTTGGGTGGCCAGTTCGCCCACCTGGACTCGATGCCACGTCTTACCCGTAACCTCGGCGGGAATCACCTTGACATTATTATAGCCCTTGTGCCTGAGCTTTTGCGCGAAGCTCTCGGCATCCCTGGATTGATCATACGAGGCTACCTGCACAACCCACACGCGGCTAGTTTTCGCTGGAGGGCCGGCTGGTTTGTCGGCAGCGGCTCTCGTCAGATTAGACACCAGTAGCGGTTTGGGCAACTCCATGGTCGCCGGCTCTTTATGTTTCGGGATGGCAGTTTCGCCAGTGTGCGCCGTCAACGAATCAGGGATAACCACGCTGGCGACATCTCCGGGCGTGTCGCTTTCCGGCGCGGTAACGCCGTCCGTCTCGACGGGCAAAGCTGCAACTGGCGCCGCCGATGACTTGCTCACTGGCGCGGTAGTCGGTCCCGAATCGGCTGGAGCGCTCACGGGAGGTGGCGGAGGAGTCTGGGCGGGAGGTGTCGGAATTGCGGGCTTTTCGGTTCGTGCCTTTTGTTTTTCTAGTTCCTTTTCTTTCTCCCGGCGCAACCGCTCTAGTTCATTTCTAATTGTCCCGAGCGTGCTCTTGAACTCTTCAGTCACGATTTGCCCTTCACCCCGGCTGCGGATGACGCGCGGCGTAATCAGCATGATCAGCTCGGTGCGGTCCGTCGTATCGGAGGTGGTACCGAAGAATCGGCCGAATACGGGGATGTTCATCAAATAGGGAATTCCGGTGCGCGAGCGCGATCGGTTATCAGCAATGATTCCTCCGATCGCCAGAGTATCCCCGTCTTGAACTACGGCGGTCGTTTCCGCCTGGCGCGTGTCAAACGCGGGGAAGCTGTCGGCCCCCACCGGCACATTCTGGCCCCTCTGGCTAACCTCGACCAAGATTTGCAGATTGACCAGCCCCTGCGAGTTGACCTGTGGAATAATCGTCACGATTCTTCCCGTATTTCGATATTGGATGGTCGTGCTTGAAGAAGGGGTTATGGCGCCCGTGGCGGCAGTGACTTGCCCCGTTGCTATCGGCTCTTCACTGCCAACTTGAATACGCGCAGGGCGATTGTCGGTGGCAAGCACACTAGGCGAGGAGAGAATCTTCGCCCGCGAATCGTTAGCGAGCGCGTTGATGAGCGCGCGCACGGCATTGCCGCGGCCGATCACTCCGCTGATACCCTGGCCGAACTGGCCCCCACTCGGAAAAAGGCGTTGGGTTTCGAGGCTTCGGACGGCCCCTTGAGAATCGAAGGTTTGTCCGAAGATACTCGGGTTGAACCCCCGCATGATTTCATAATCTATGCCGAAGGATTCGCTGTCTTTGAGCGAGATTTCCGCGACCAGCACATCTAACAATACCTGCCTCGGAACAATATCCAGCTCTTTTAAGATCGTCCTTATGTTTTGAAACTCCTGCTGTGTGCCGTAAATGATCAACGAGTTGGTTCCCGGATCAGGCACGATACGAAGCTGCTCTTCCGGCCTGGGAGCCGTGGGCGCCCCCGGGGCCGGGGCCGCCGGTCTCGGCGCTCCTGGCGGCGTCGGAACCCCGGGCGCAGCCGGCGGCGCGGTTGGCGCAGCGGGTTGTCCAGGGACGGGAATCGTTGCTTGAATATATGGAGGAATTTGCTGCGGCATACCCGGCGTGCCAAATGTGGTGCCCGGCGTTCCAAATGGTATCGTCTGGCGGCTGCCGCCGAATTGTCCTGGCGTGCTCGTGCTCGAGCGGTGGAGTTGTTCCAGGGTCCTTGGTGTGTCTCTTCGCCCCGTTATCGGCTGTCCGAGGGCCTGGCTCAAGACATCCGCCAGTTCCGTGGCTTTGCCATTTTCGACCGGATAAATAAAAATTCGCCGCCCTGGCCCCTCGGCCACCACGTCGATACGATCCAACCATCGTCTGGCGTAAGTCCAGGCCGCTTCGCTGTGGCTGATCACGAGTAATTGATTGATTCTCGGCA
This sequence comes from Binatia bacterium, assembly GCA_035762645.1. Classification (GTDB taxonomy): domain Bacteria; phylum Desulfobacterota; class Binatia; order UBA9968; family UBA9968; genus DASTOD01. Next base: position 12,688 of record DASTOD010000535.1, read on the forward strand.
ACGGAATGAATTGCGCGGTAAATGTCTCCGGTTGCGCCGCCGACGCGGCGTAGGACTGCATGATCTTGGTCATTTCCTGCGCCAATTCCTCAGCGCTTGCCACCTTGGGTTGGTAGATCTCCATCCGGGTGCCGGCGAAGACCTGCACATCAACGAGATCCGCAATTTCGGCCAGCCGCTGTATGTTGGACGGCAGATCCGTAATGATCAGAAAATTTCCCCGCGGATTTTCGATGATCTCACCGCCTGGCATCAGGAATGGAGTGAGCAGCCTCTTCATTTCGGCGACGGAAAAAAAACGCACGGGGACGATTTGCAGGGCAAAGCTGTCTTCTCGACTCTGCCCCGCCGGGCGGGCTAAACCTTTGCCGTCCTTGATGAGCATAATGCGGTAAAGGTTGCCGGTTTTGATCGCCACTGCTCCATTCATTCGGAGAATCTGATGAAAAATCGGCAGTAAATCCTCAGACCGCAGAGGTTCAGCACTGTTGATCGTGACCGTGCCTTTGACCTCTGGGTCGATCGTGTAAGTGAGTCGCAAATGTTGGGCGATGATGTGAACGATTTCGACCAAATCGGCTCGATTAAAATTAAGCGATACCATGCCTCCCGCGGGCGTCGCGGGGGGCGGCGACAATCTCCGCTCCGGCGTCCCGGCAGGCGGCTGTTTTTTCGGCGCCGGCTGGCCTGCCGGTGCCGCCGGCGGTTGACCCTCAACCGGAGGCGGCGGGGGGGTTTGGCTTTGCGCAGTCTGAGTCGGCGCTGGTGAAACCGGCGGCGATACGGGCCGGGTCGGCTCCGAAACCGGACTCGCCGGGGTTGGAACCGGCGTTTGTTGCGCAACCGTCGGCCCGGCACAACCGCAAATAAACAGCCATGCCGATAAATGAGTGAAGTACTTGTTAGGCATCAATTCTCCCGCGCTTCAGAGCTCGGATTGGCAGCCGGTTCCGCCGGTCGTGTCAGCCTGCGAGGAACGCTCGGTACGGCTCTGGGAGGAATGGCGGCAGCCGGCCGGGCGGGCGCCGGAGTAGCTGCGGTCGGCTGACGCACATCAAGTTTTCGAAAGTAATCCAAGGCCACTTCCACCCGTGCCGGGCCCTTTGTAAAAACAATTTTTCTGTCGGCAATCTCTGCTAACGTGAACCCTTCAACCGTATCGCCAAGCTTAAATCGCATCGGCCCCCCGCCCTGTCCAGCGGCTGTCGCTGCAGCCGGCGGATTTCCCCCATCCTGGACAACCGCAACTCGACTGCCTCCAATGATCGCCGTTCCCAAGAGCACCATTCCACGGATTCGTTGGAACGACTTGGAACTCGCCTCCACCTCGCGAGTCATACCCGCCCCTCTCTCCGGATCAAAAAGATTTTTGCTGACAATGGTCTCAGTGCCGATGGGCGGCTGGGATTTGACTCCGAGGGGAGGTTTCTGACCGATTTCGGCCGGCTTGACCTGGCTCGGGCCCGGCAAATCCCAGGGTCCCTCTTGCCAGAGCAAGTAGGTCCTCAGCCCGATCAGAACTGCTGCCGTAATCAGCAGGAGACTGAATAGTGACGATCGCGTAAGAATAGAAATCCCCTCGGTAGTAGTCCGGCGCCGTTTCTTGCCTTAGTCGCTTCAAGCTCCGTTTTCGGAGCGACTCTTGGTCTCTTTTCCCGGTCCTTCCGGTTTCAGCGATGCCGGGCTCTGGTTGCGGGCAAACCCAGCGACGGTGAGGCTCACCCTTAGATTTTGCATGGCGACTTGTGGCACCCCCTGAGGCTGCGAACCCCCCACCGGCCTGAACAGCGATCGTACATTGATCTCGTCGATCGCGAGGAGCTTGGGCGAGCCTTCGATGTCTCGAATCAGGCTGGCGATTTGATCGATCTGCCCGCCGATCTCCATTTGAATCGAAATCTTCGAAAACGAGCCCACGATCTCAGGATTCAGCACTCGCGTTGTGATGACTTGAGTTCCGTCTTTGGTAGCCAATCCTTGAATCGTCTCTTGCAAATCCGATGCGCTCACCGATGGCGTATCTCCGGTGAGCAATTTCGGCTCGCGGCTCTTGATATCGTCGCGCGCGGACAGCAGGGCGGCGGTAAATTCGTCCTTGCGCCCCATGTAACGCAAGTTTTTCTCGAGCAGCCGCGGCTGAACTTCCAGCTGCGTTTTGACCCACTCCCGGCGTTGAGTCAGGGGATTGACCATCAGGTATTTGGCGCATAGGGCGAGCAGGATAACGAAAGTGGCGATGACAAATCCCCGCTCCCTTCGAGAGAGTCGTTCCCACAAACGTTTCATGGCTGGGCCGCCTTTCGTTTGGGTTTCTCCAAATCAGCTTTCAGAGAAAAGGTCTCGCGGTTATCGCGGCCTCGGTTGGAGGGAGCGTTAAAACCGACATTTTCAAATACCGGCGAGCGCTCTAAGAGGGGAATCAGGGCAGAAGCATTTTCGGCGCTGCCCTGAAGCTCGATCGCGCCAGCTCGGTAACGCAGATTGGATAGATAAGCATTATTGGGCACAACCTTAGAAAGTTCATCCAGGACGCGCAGGACCTCGCCTTTGCGCTGATCCAGATCCGAAAGCACGTTCAACTCCTTGCGCAATCCTTCGAGTTGGCTCTCCTCGCGCCGCAAGACCGCCACCGTCGGCTCGATTTTTTGGTTCTCTCTCTGTAACTGGCGCAAGCGAAGCTCATCTCTAATCGGATAACTGGCCCCCCAGGCAAGAAGCGCGATCACGAACAGGGCAGTCAAAATGAAATTGATTCCCGAAAGCGCCTTCCAGTGCGCGTCGTTGGCCCCTTTACGACCTAAAAAGTTCATCGTAAACGATGCTTCACGCACGCCTTTAAGTGCCGCTCCGATGGCGGGAAGCATGTAAGGGTGAGATATTTCCTTTCCGCCGTTCAGCCGTTGGCTGCCGATCTCGACGAGGCGTTCGTACGTCGGCGACTCGCCAGTGGCGGAGGCCAGCAATTTGTCCACCTCGCCCCAGCCATAAAGCTCCGGAGCCCGTTCAAGGCATTCGTGCAGCAACTCTTGCTCAAGTCCCTGCGCCCAGCTGGATTCCGGCAACCAGTGCGCGAAGAGTAATTCGGGACTCGGCTGCCATCCGTTCGGCTTGCTTTGAACACCGATCATTTCCCAATTTTGATCGTAGCCGCCGATAACCGCCGTCGGGCCGCAAACCCCGCCCTTACAGAACAGAATATAATTGGCCATCGCCGTAATGGTCGTCTCGACCCCGCGAGGCCGGATGCCAAATGAACCTAAGACCTCCAGCACGCCGGCCAAATGGGTTTTGGGAATCGCAAAAAGATAGACAGCGATCTTGTCTCCTCTTTTTCCCACCGGCAGAAAGTCATAGAACACGTCCTCCCGGCGAAAGGGCAGCTGCCGTTCGATCTCGTATTCGATGACTTGCCCCAAGTTAGCTTCTGCCGCCAGAGGCAAGAACAGCTCCTGCACGATGGCCTGCTCTTGCGGAACGCAGATATAAAAGGAGTCCCGACCGGGATTGAAGTGAGGCAATAGAGAAATCACGGCTTGCCTCAGCGCGCGCTCCCGCGAGTCCCCTTCGGCCTTCAGCGCGATCTCTCTGATGTCTTCGGCGATCCAACCCGTCAATTCGGAGATAGCCTGCCGATTTTCACCCAAAGGCAGCGCTCGCGCTTCCTGCTCCAGCAATGAAAGATTGAGAAAATTCTTGCGCAAACGCACCAGCACCAAGTGGTCGCGCATCAGGTAAAGACCGACGCTTCTAAGGAAATCAGCGCGGGAGATATTTTGTATCCATTGGGGCGCTATCATAACTACGGCGGGCTACTCCTTTGCCCATGGAATGAAAGGAGGCGACCTTTTTCCTTTATTTCAGTTCGGCGTATTTTAAACCAAGATTCACCGTTGGTACAGCCCAAAATCGCGATCGACCCATCTGACGATTTGAACCCCTCCCTTCGCTGCGCCTGCGCCACCCCGGACGACTCCTTTGACCCTGCGAGCGAGTCCGGACTCGGCGATCCGTCCTTCGGCTTCAACGCTAACCACCGACGGACTGGTAAAGACGAATATCTGGCGCGACGCATCGGCCGCGCCGATGCCCAGAAGCGGCAACAGGTCGCCGAGGGTTTTCTCCGAAAGCTTGTTTCTTTCTTCAACAAAACTGCGGGTCTTCTCAAAAGGAATCCCAAGCAGCGCGTGGATCACCGCCGCGGAAGCCGTACGCAGATTGATTCGATCCGTCGGACTATCGACGGTAAATATCTCTTTCAGCGCCACGGTTTGCACCGGAGTTCCCGGGCTCGCGCCGCTACCCCCATCATTCCCGAAGAACAGCGCCGAGCTCATCCCTCTAATCCAAAGAAGGTCTTCAACCGTGTCTAGAGGCCCGTTTTTGGCGGTATAGGGCCGCGACAACGAAAGATAATAGTCATTCTCGGCGCCACTGATCCGGTGCAGGTTATCGGGGTCACGCCAATCCATGATCGAGTCGACTAAAATGCTTCTCTGCGGTTCCTCGACGCCGAGATTCGTGAAGATACGGCGAAGGGCGTTTTCATCGACTCGATTGATGTTGATTTTACCGGCCTCGTCAATCAACCGGAAGCGGTAGGCGCCTGCGCCAAACTCTTCCTTGCGCCAACTACCGTCAAAGAGATCCGCGGCTTTTTGGTTGCGCTGCGACTCATTCGGCGAAGACTGGTGCAGAAAAGCGTAGACTCCTTGTTGGAATCCGGCGACGGCGAGGTAGTAGCCCTGTGTTTCCTCATTGAACCGAGACGCCGCCGTGGCTTCCTCACGGACAGACGAGCTGAAGTCAAAGGCAACGACGAAGAGAAAAATAAAGATCCACAGGACGATGATGAGCGCAACCCCGCGTTGATCGCCAAGAAGCGCGTAAAACAGCCTCATTCGCGGAATTTTAGCGCGCCGTCCGCCGTCGGAATTCGTCATTGTCCAAGCACGCTCGCCATCACAGGAAACACCCAGCGGACCTCTCTACCGCCACTCGTTCGGTAACTGAGCCGCACGGCTCGCGGCAGGACTTTGCGCTCTTTCGCGTCCCACCGCTCCACCCAGGTTTCCAGGGTCCCTTGGGGATCCAGGTAGGCCATCCGGAACTCACTCACGCCTTCTTGTAGACCCACGCTGTGGCGCACCCCCCCCTGGTCGGTTTCCTCGCTGTTTAGACGTACCGGAACCTCTTCTTCCAGGCGCAACACGCCGACGCTGTTTGCCTCTGCGCCGAGCCCAATGTGAACCTTACCCATGCCTCGGCCGCCCATCGCCAAAGAAAAAGAGGAAATGAAGGTCAGGCTATCCTCCTCTCCGACAAAGAAAACACTCGGGTCCTGAGCGGACAGTCGATAAGGGTGCGCAGACCGGATGTAGCTCCCCACCAGATCGGCGAACGAGCGGAGTCTTTGATTGCTTTCGAATTTTCTTTGGGATCGGACGACAGCCGAATGACCGAGCGAGAACCCACCGTATACAATCAATCCAATCAGCGCGAACAGGGTGAGCGCGAGCACCACTTCGACAAGCGTAAAGCCGCTCTGGGATCGATCGAAGCGTATCGGTGAGACCCGAGACCGATCTCGGGTGACTTGCCTTAGAGGCGCGCCGGCGCGGCTACCGCCACCCAGCCGGCGGTGATGAGTGCTCATGGATTTTTCGCCTTTACGAGCCGGAGGGTTTTCAACTCGACCCGTCTTTCCCGGCCTGCTTCGTTAACGCGCATCTGCAGGCCGACTTCCAGCAATTTCCATGGGCTCGACAATGTCAGCTCGGTGGTCGGTTCTTTAGCGGCTTGCACCTGAATTTGCCAGCGAGTTTTGTCGTCCAGTTGGCCGTTTTCGGCGCCTTCGGCCAATGGCTGACGCAGCAAAAACTCGTCCATGACTTGGCTGCCATAAGTAACCGCTTCCGTGCGATCCGTGCTCCTCGCCCCAAGCCGCAAACCCAGTGAAAAAATCTCCAGGAGCGTTACGACTCCCAGGCCGACAATCGTCATGGCGATCAGCACCTCGAGGAGGGTAAATCCTTTTGCCGGAGAACCGTCCATTGTGAACCGGCTCACGATCTCTCCCGGCGCAAGACTTCGATTCTGCCGGTGAGGGGCTCGAACCGAATCGAGTAGGATGCCGCGTCTCGACTGCTGGACATCACGATGGTGCCGCCGAGAGTGCTTCCATTGGGGAAAAATAGGAACCGGCGCGCGCCGGCCTCCAGCGTCTCTCCGCCCTCGACCGTGCCGAACTTCACATTCGAGGGCAAATGGAACTCTCTGCCGCGATCGACGAGATAACTGTTGGTGGAGAGATTGACAACGAGCTGCCGCGGCATTCCCCCGTGCAAGGCGCGGCTTCGGAGCTCTCGCGCAACGGCCGCCAGCCCCAAGGCCGAGCCCCTGACCTCGCGCTCCTGCATGCCTTTATCAATGTTCGGCAACACCACCAGGGCGCTGAGGCCGAGGAGCATGAGAACCAAGATGAGTTCGATGAGAGTAAAACCGAGGTTATATTTACCAACTGGTAATGTCACGGTTATCGCCGTCGCCGCCTGGAACTCCATCGGCCCCATAGGACACGAGGTCGTACGGGCCGTGTTCACCGGGACTCTTGTAGACGTACACTTTTCCCCAGGGATCCACCGGCAGCTCCTTCTTGAGATACGGTCCGTCCCAGCGCTCGAGCGCCCCGGGTTTCTGCCGTAGCGCCTGGAGGCCTTCGTCTGATGTTGGATAGCGGCCGACATCGAGACGAAAAGTATCCAAGGCGGTGCCGAAAAGCTCGATCTGGGCCCGCGCCGCTTTGAGCTTCGCCTTCTCCTCTTGGCGAATAAATTGCGGCAGTACCAGGCCGGCCAGAAGGCCGATGATAATCACCACGACGATCAGCTCGATCAGGGTAAAACCGGCAGACGCAGAGAAATTTCGAGTTGGGGTTTTCGACTTCCCGGTTTTTGCCGATACCCGAGACGCGAGACCCGAAACCCGCGACTTAATGCTTCTAGAAGGGTAAATCATTGATGCTGAAAATGGCGAGCAGCATAGAGATGACGACAATCCCGATCACCAAGCCCATTCCGAGGATCAAGGCCGGCTCGAGCAATGAAGTCAATCTTTTCGTTGTCCGCTTGACCTCCTGGTCGTAATAGCCGGCAACCTCGGCGAGCATGTTCTCGAGCTTTCCAGTTTCTTCTCCAACGGCAATCATGTTCAAGGCCAGAGGTGGAAACAAGCCGCTTTCGCCCAGGGGTTTCGCCATCCCTTTGCCCTCGCGCACCCGCACCGGGACCTGGCCGATGGCCCGGGCAATCAACCGATTGCCGACGACCCCCTGGACCGTCCCGAGCGCTTCGAGTAGTGGTACCCCGCCGTGCAGCAGGGCTGAAAGGGTGCGGGCAAAACGCGCGGTTTCGAATTTACGCACGAGATCTCCCAGCAGCGGGGCGCGAAGAATCAGGCGGTCGAACTCGGTCCTCGCTTCGGGACTGCGCAAATAGAACATGCCGCCGAAAACCGCGAGGCCAATTAACAGCAAAAGCGCCCAGCCATACTGTTCCAGCATTCGGCTCAAACCGATGACCACTTGGGTGATCCAGGGCAAGGCTTTATCGACGTCTTTAAAAATGGTTGAAAACCGGGGGATGACGTAGACAAACAGGACGATCAAAGAAAGGCCCGCCGCCGCCGCCAAGATCACCGGATAGAGTAAGGCCGATTTTATCTCCTCTTTGAGAGCCAGAGTGCTCTCCAGATACTCCGAGAGATAGCGAAGCACGCCCTCCAAAATACCGCCGGTTTCTCCGGCCCGGATCATGTTCACGTACAGTTTAGGAAAAATCTCGCCATGCTCCCCCATGGCCGAGGCGAGCGACTTGCCGGCTCGGACCGCTTCCAACAAGGTCCGCAGAGCCTTGCCGAACTCTTCGCCTTCAATCAGACTGGCCAGCAGCGACAGGCTGCGGTCCAACGGCAGGCCGGCGGCGAGCAGGGTGCTGAGCTCGCGGGTAAATTGCAGCAGCTCCTGTTGGCTTACCTTGCGCCGGGAGTAAAGTGGCAGGCGAGGTTGCGCCGCGGCGCCGGAGCGGTCTCCCGGGAGCGCTATTCTTAACGGAATACAACCCATCTCATGGAGCCGCGAGACGACACTCTGCTCCGCTTCGGCTTCCATGACTCCTTCGACTATTTTCCCTGAATGGTCCGCGGCGCGGTACTGAAAAAAAGCCATCTCTCAGCGCGTCCTTAGCCAGTCCCCCATCGTCTAGCCTTCCTCACGGGTCACGCGCAAAACCTCAGCCAGTGTGGTCATTCCCCGGCGCACCTTGTCCCAACCGTCTTCCCTGAGGAGGCGCATCCCCTGCTGAGCCGCGAGATTTCGGATGGTTCCTGCATCGGCTCGCTGAACGATGATTTTGCAAATCGCAGGAGTGGCGGCGAGAAGTTCGAAAATGCCCACACGGCCGAGGTATCCGGTGCCGCTGCAGGCATTGCACCCCACCGCCTCCCAGACGGTCTTGGGCGCGTCTCGGAGTTGCGGGCTTAATTCCGGGTAATGGTCGTCGGAAGCCGAGAACGGCACCTCTTTCCGGCACGTCATGCACAGACGGCGGACTAATCGTTGCGCCAACACACCCAAAAGAGACGACGAAAGTAGATAGTCCTGGACCCCCATTTCCAACAACCGCGAGATCGCGCCCGCCGCATCGTTGGTGTGCAAGGTGGAAAAAACCAGATGACCGGTGAGGGCCGCTTGAACGGCAATTTCCGCTGTTTCGGCATCGCGGATCTCGCCGACCATGATGACATCGGGATCCTGACGAACGATGGATCGCAACCCGTTGGCGAAGGTGAGCCCGATTTGCGGTTTGACGTGGATTTGGTTGACGCCGCTCAACTGATATTCGACCGGATCCTCGATCGTGATGATTTTCTTACCCGGATCATTGATTTTTTGCAGCGCCCCATAGAGCGTCGTAGTCTTGCCGCTCCCGGTAGGCCCCGTGACGAGGATCATGCCATGGGGCTTGGCGATCATGTCGTTGAACTGGTGCAAAATCGCGGCGGGAAAGCCCAGGGATTCCAACTCGGTGAATATCTGCCCCCGCTCCAGCAAGCGAATGACAACGCTCTCGCCGTAAAGGGTCGGCACGGTCGCGATGCGCAGATCGACATCTTTGCCTGCCAATCTGATTTTGATACGGCCATCCTGTGGCAAGCGCCGTTCGGCAATGTTCAGCTGAGCGAGAACTTTTAACCGCGAGATCACCGCCGCCTTGAGCTGACGCGGCGGCGCCTCGATTTCGTGAAGAATGCCGTCGATCCGATAGCGCACCTTCAATTGATTTTCGAAAGGCTCGATATGAACGTCGGATGCGCGGCTTTCTAAGGCGCGCACGAGCATCTGATTGACCAAACGGATCACCGGGACCTCCGACGCCATATCCCGCAGATGCGCCACGTCTTCTTCATCCACGGCGCCTTCTATTTCACGCGCCAGCGACGCCGAAGGAGCATCGCCGCCAAGGCTGTTGCCAAACAGCGCCTCGATGCGGGCCGTGATGTCCTTTTCTTTCGCCAATACGGGCTTAACCGGCAATCCCGTAGCCAACTCCACGGCGTGGAGGCGCGCAATGTCCAGCGGATCGGTGGTCGCCACTTCCAGATCCTGCGCCTCAAGCTTTACCGGCACCATGCGAGCATGCTTGAAAAAATCCGCCGCGCCCCGTGGAAATTCGATTGGCAGCGGTGTTATCGGAACATCTCTGAACGAGATCAAGGGAATGCCGAAATGGTCTCTCAGCACCGGCAGCAAATCGTCTTCAGAAAGAAACCCAAGTTCTACTAAGAGCCGGCTGAGCGGAGCTTGTTGTTCTTGCTGCAACTTTAAAACCCGCTCCATCTCTTCTTCCGAGAGGAGTTTTCGCTCCACGAGCCGTGCCGCGAGATTTGTATAAGAATTCATGACGATCGACCGACGGCGCGGGCTGGATTACCGGCTTTTGCTCGGCGCGCGACCATAACGGTCTTCCAGGCGCACGACGTCGTCCAGCTCCGGCGTCGAGACTTCTAAAACTTCGCAATCTTCCAACGCCGTCATACGATGCTTCATGCCAGGCACAATATGAAGGCAATCCCCTGGCATGAGTTTAAGGGTGCTTCTTTCACCTTCTACTTCCACGTCCATTTCCAGTTTGCCCGTCATTAGCCGAATTGTTTCATCCTTGATCCGATGGTACTGATAGCTCAAGGCTTCGCCCTTGTTGATATGCAGGACCTTTCCGACGTAGCGCTCCGTGTGGGCCCAGATAAGCTCATAACCCCACGGCTTGTCGACTTTTTCTCCGCCGGTAAGGAGGTCCGCCATATTCGAGAGAGAAACTATGATAGCAAATTACGCACTCGGATCAAAACTAAATTTTAGCTTGACGGTCCGTGCGGGCGCGGAAGCGAGAAATACAGCAGCGCGATCAGTCTACTCGGTTACCCCCTGGCAGCTTCTCCCGAATCGGCTTACCTTAGCGTGGTTCTTGGCGATCCGAGCCCCAGCAGGTTGAAATCAAAACTGAAGCTCGTCTTGGCAGGGTTGATGGTGCGCGAAAGAGACAAAGTGAAGGTCCAACACTCGCACTGCGAAAGGACTTTAACAGCCGTCCGATATCCCGGGAAACGGGAGTCGCGAATATCATAGCTAGCTGAGGCATGGAACAGGAGGTGGTCGGTGACGCGGTAAAAAAAATTTCCGCCTAATTGACCTACGATATTTTTTTCGAAGCCCTGACACCTAGGGTCGAGCGCGTCCGAGGGACAATTGGCTGGCGCATCCAGGTCGATATTGGCATTCTCGGCCAACAGTGAGTTCGGGCCTTTGCGTAAGAACGAATAGCTGAGATACACCGCATTGGGGCGGTTAAAGTCAGGATCCAGGCTCTGGCGCATAATCGGGCGCGGGTCTGATATGCCAAAGGTTGCCCGCGCCTGCGTAATTTGCCATGGTCCAGGGTTCAGCCCGGCGTCCAGTCCGATGGCGAGCGGGAAAGTCGTCGGCGTGATACGCAGGTTCACATCCAGGTCAGACAGGCTATCTCCCCCTTTTCGCTCCTTATCGACGTCATAGCTTAACGCGAAACGCAGCGATCCCAATTCGCGGACGTCGGAGGCACCAACGGGGTTAAGCACTTCCACGTCTTTGTCGCTTGGAGTCTCAGCGAGCGGACTAGTAAATTTTCCCCAAATACGGTTCTTGAGTGCCATCGTGAAAACATTTCTGCGATTAATGCGATCCACCACATCCATAATGGGAATTCGACTTTGATCCTTACTTGGGACAAAGAGATAGCTAAGCTCGGGCTCCACAACATGCTTGACTTGTCTGAGCTCTGTTCCGCCGAAGGAGAAAATCCTGCTGAGCGAAGTGCCGATATTGCCTCGAACCTCCACCAACTCGCGAGACAGATTACGGTCGGACGACTTTACCGGTGTATAGAGGTGGTAAACGGTCTCCCGCGGGGCAATGCTGAGCGACCCGAAAACATAGGACGTCCCCTTTAGAGGCAGCACCAGTTCCGGTCGCAGATCCAATCGAATCCCGTCGCCGCCTTCTCTTCTTATGTAGTTGACGCCTTCCGCGCGCCAGCGAAGTTCCAGCGGAAACCCGGACCCAAACCGTCGACCCCAAAAAGCGATCTGAGGAGTCCTGTGAAGGGTTGTCTCGTCCCTTTGAACGAAATCCTGATAAAAATTCCACTCGCCTTTAAGAAAAACGTCATTCCACGCCTTAAAAGCGCCAAAACGCGACTCGCCGTAGCGGCTGCGCCGGATATCGGGCACCCTCGCCACAGGCAGGTCGAACCGTTCGATCAACTCACGCGTGAACAAATCGTCGCTATACGCGGCAATATCGCTGAAGGTGAGCCAATCTGCGCCAGCCGAGTAGCGATGCGAGCCAATGACACTCCAGCGATTGAGCGGGATATCCTGATCCGCAATCGTTCTGTCTACGACATCCTGGTCGGCGTTCTCACGCAGGCTTTCGTTAAAATAAGAGCCGTGCAGCCGTAAGTCCGACTCGCGATCAATGACGGTGCGAAACTCGCCCAGGAAGCCGATTCGGGCCTCCGTTTGTATGTCGAAAGTGGCAGTGGCGTCGGTGCTTTTGGATATGGCCCAGAAGAACGGCTGTTGCAGCCGAAACCCCTCCTTGGTTGAATGACCGAAACTGGGGAAAAGAAAACCGGTCTGACGTTCGGTCCTTATCGGAAAAAAGGCATAGGGAACATACAAAACGGGGACATCGAGCACATAGAAATAACCGTTGCGCACGATTCCCAGGCCGCTCGCGGTCATATCCATACTATCAGCGGAAAATCGCCATGGAGAGCGGCCCGACTCGCACAAGCAGGTCGTGAAGAAACCCTCGTCGATATGATACCTCTGGCCGGTGAATTTTTGAAAACGCCGGCCGGTGATGCTGACGTGGCCCTGCTCGATAAACAGCTCTGCGTTGCGTAATTCGCCGGTCTCGTTTAGCAAATTCATTTGCAGGAAATCGGCGGATTTGACCTTCCACTCGGGGTCATCCACTGAGATGTTTCCCCTGGCCTCGGCGTCCTGCGTGACCCGGTTTACCCGAACTTCGTCAGCCTTCAATGTGGTCTGCTGGCGCTTGATCTCGACGTTTCCTGTCGCTTCGATCTGAGCGCCCCCATCAACTGCTGTCAGTTTGTCCGCCGTCACCTCGATTGGTAACTCCTCGCCGCGCGCAGCGCCCGGAGCGATCTGCGCCCACAGAGGAGAGGCGTCCAACAACAGCAAACCAGCTAAACAGAGCTTGGCGAGCGCAGCTTTAGTTGTTTTGATCATCTCCGGTTGCTCTACGAGGCCGCTGAAAAGATTCATATGCTTAAACCAATCGCCCTGAGCGTCGGCGCAGGGTGGGCTCAATCGCCGCGTCCGGCACCTGCACTCAAACGAGCGCACAGCTGAAGCTTGCCGCACCGCCTTAGGTACAGAACTTCTCAACAATTATGACTTGCTGCCGAGTGATTCCGCTTGATCTCTAGGGCTGCGGGGCGAATTTCTCCGAGCAAATAGAGCGATCCCGCAACCAGGACGATATCGTCGGGCCGCGCGCTCGCCACTAGAGCGCGCAAGGCCGTTCGCGAGTCTTCAATGACTCGATGCGGGACTATATCGGTGAGTTGGCGGGCCAACTGCTGCGGATCGGCGCTCCGTTCCATGCCAACCCGCGTCAGCACGATTTCATCCGCCACCGTGGATAACGATCGCAACATCAGCCCCCAGTCCTTATCTTCCATTGAGGCGAACAAGAGCTTGAGCTTTCTGCCTTGACCAAACTCTTCGATTTCCTCCACAAGCGCTTTCACGCCTTCGCCGTTATGCGCTCCGTCCAGGATTACGGTCGGCTGATCGAGCACGATCTCGAACCGCCCCGGCCATTCAACCACTTCAAGCCCTTGCCTCACCGCCGCATCGCCGACGGGAAACTGGTCCTCGGCTGCCTCAAGGGCGGCAAGAGCTAGCGCCGCGTTACGCCGCTGGTGCCGGCCGCGCAGAACAAGACTAAGCTCAGGCAAATATCGTTTTATCCCTCTATAGTCGAAAAGCCCTCCACTTTTCAAGAAAAAATTAAAGTCATCCCCCAGCAAATAGAATCTCGACCCTCGTTCTTCGGCAATGCTCCGAAGCAAATCGGCAACCTCAGGCGCCACTTGACCGCAGACAACCGGCGTTTCCGGCTTGATAATGCCGCCCTTTTCTCGCGCGATGGACAACAAATCAGAGCCCAAATAGGCCTCATGGTCCATGGAGATCGTCGTAATCACTGAGACCACCGGCTTGACGAGATTGGTCGCATCGAGTCTGCCGCCCAGGCCGACCTCGACTACGGCCAAATCGATTTCTTGCCGTCCGAAGTACACCAGAGCCATAACCGTAACGAACTCAAAAAAAGTCAGCTGGATGCTCGCGGCCGCCGCGCGCTGTTCGACTTCTTCCGCCAATGCGACGACTTCGTCGGGTGAAATCTCTTGGTCGCCGACGCGAATGCGCTCGGTGAAGGATGTCAAATGGGGCGAGGTGTAAAGAGCTACGCGATATTGACCGGCACAGAGCATGCTCTGCAGCATCGCAGCGGTGGATCCCTTACCGTTGGTGCCGGCAATATGAAAGGAGAAAAATTTCCGCTCCGGATGATCAAACAAGGCCATCGCCTGATCCATCCGGTCCAGGCGAAGATCAATGATACCGCCTCGTAAGTTATAGATCTTATTGAGTATTTCTGAGTAGGAAGCCATCGGAGCGTACGCGAACTAAGAGGATAACCTGCCGCTCGTTACGTCAGCCGCGCGCTTCCCTGAAGTTTAGTTTGACGTTCGCGGCGCTGCGAAGCTTGCTTTATCGCCCGCTTCAGACCGGCGACAAAGATGCCCGCCGCGCGCGCTTTGTTGGAGCGGCCTTTGGCTCTTTCGATCGTCTCTACCAGGGCGCTGCCGACCACTGCCGCGTCGGCGAATTCACTGACCCGGGCCGCTTGCTCCGGGGTTGAAATGCCAAACCCGACGCCGATCGGAAGCGAGGTTGCGCTCCGCACGCGGCCAACCTGCGAACGCAGGCCATCGTCCAGCGAGTGACGGGCGCCGGTCACGCCGGTAACCGAAACATAATAGATGAAGCCACGGCCCTTTTGCGCGACCAGCTTCACGCGTTCGGCGCCGCTCGTGGGCGATAGGAGAAAAATGAGGTCCAAGCCTTCGGCATCGGTCCAACGCTTTAGCTCTGCGCTCTCCTCCGGAGGCAGATCGACACAAAGCACGCCGTCGGCCCCGGCCCGGGCGGCGTCACGGCAAAACTTTGGCAATCCATAGCGAAAGAACGGATTGAAGTACCCGAAAAGAATGATCGGGATCTTGGAGCTTCGTCGAAACTGACTCACGATGTCGAATATCCGCGGCAGTGAAAGCCCATTTCTCAAGGCCCGCTCGGAAGACCGCTGGATGGTCGGGCCGTCCGCCGTCGGATCGGAGAACGGGACCCCTAATTCAATGGCGTCTGCGCCCGCTGCTTCGAGAGCGCGAAGAATTTTGAGCGTCGTTTGAAGATCGGGATCCCCCGCAGTGACGAAAGGAATCAATGCGGTCTCGCGGCGTTTTTTCAACTCCGCGAATTTAGCCTGAATGCGATTCATCGTTCCGCAAGTCCAAAGTTTCCACTTCCGGTCAACCAGAAAACCAGAACAATGAATGAATTTACAACTTGACCCCGAGGTACTCGCCGACGGTGTTCATGTCCTTGTCCCCCCTGCCGGAAAGGTTGACAACGATTATACTGGGCGGTCTCAGTCGCGGCGCTAAGCGCGCCACGGCGGCGATGGCGTGCGCGCTTTCCAGCGCGGGTATAATCCCTTCCAACTCGGCCAGGAGCTTGATGGCGGCCATAGCTTCGGCATCGGTCGCGGCGGTGAACTGCACCCGTCCGCAATCGCGCAGATAGCTCAGTTCAGGCCCGACGCCCGGATAGTCCAAACCCGCGGCAATCGAATGGGTCTCGCGGATCTGTCCCTGGCCATTCTGCAGGACATAGCTTTTGCTTCCATGGAGGACGCCCACCTCGCCCGCGAGGATGGATGCCGCGTGTTTTCCCGTTCGCAGCCCGTGTCCCGCCGCCTCGACGCCCACCATCTTGACTCTTGGATCGCGGACGAAAGGATAAAACAGTCCCATAGAGTTACTGCCGCCGCCGACGCACGCCACCAGATAATCCGGTAGCCGCCGTTCTTTCTTTAAAATCTGCCGGCGCGCCTCGCGTCCGATCACCGACTGAAAATCGCGCACCAGCATGGGATAAGGATGCGGGCCCGCGACCGAGCCGATCAGATAGTAAGTGTCCCGGACATGCGTGACCCAATCTCGAAGCGCCTCATTCATGGCGTCCTTCAAAGTCTGGCTGCCAGACTCTACAACTCTGACGTTGGCGCCGAGAAGCTTCATGCGAAACACGTTGAGCGATTGGCGCGCCACATCCTCCTTGCCCATGAAAATTTCACAGGTCAGGCCGAACCGCGCCGCGACCGTGGCGGTGGCGACGCCGTGCTGGCCCGCGCCGGTCTCGGCAATGATCCTCTTTTTGCCCATCCGGCGCGCCAGCAGAATCTGACCGATCGTGTTGTTTATTTTGTGCGCCCCCGTGTGACAGAGGTCTTCCCGCTTGAGATAGATCTTCGCCCCGCGAAGCTTCTGCGTCAGACGCTCGGCAAGATAAAGCGGCGTCTCGCGGCCGGCATAGTCGTGAAGATAATGCGCCCATTGTTTGTGAAAGGCGCGATCTCGACGCGCGTCGGCATAGGCCCGCTCCAACTCGGTGAGCGCGGGCATGAGGGTCTCTGCTACGTACCGGCCGCCGTACGGACCGAAATGGCCGCGGCGGTCAGGCAGTTTTGGCCATGAGAATGAATTCCTTGAGTTTTGCATGATCTTTGATGCCGGGACGGGCTTCAACCCCGGTGCATACATCGATGCCGTATGGGTGAATGCGCCGAACCGCATCGGCGACATTGGCGGTGGTAAGCCCGCCGGACAGAATCAGTCGAGCCGCATCGATCTCCGCCAGCCATTTCCATGGAAACGAAGCGCCGGATCCGCCGTACCCCGACGACCAGGAATCCAACAGGTAATAATCCGCCGGAAACGCCACGACCCCCGCCAACGACTTTCGTTCTTTGACGCGGAACGCTTTGATCACTTTCATGCCCCAGCCACGGCAATAGTCCGCAGTTTCTTCGCCGTGAAACTGCAAACTGTTAAAGGCTTGCCGGCCATCTTCGAGCTCACCGAAGCGCAGGACTTCACGCACCCGTTCCTTCGTCTCGTTCACGAACAACGCCACGTGGCAGGCCGAACCCGGCAGCTCGCGCAGAATGGCGCGAGCTCGCTCGGGGGCGATGCAACGCGGGCTGGCGGGGTAAAAATTGAATCCCAACGCGTCCGCGCCCAACTCAAGAGCTTTCTCGGCATCGGCCAGATTGGTAATTCCGCAAACCTTGATTTTAATCATACCTCTCAGCGGCAGTAATGCGGATCAAGAATGAGTCCGAAGGGATGCTCAGTCGTCGGCGCTCACGGATCTTCACGGCTCCAGCAATTGTTGCAGCTTTGCGCCGGGATGAGGGGCGCGCATGAGCGACTCGCCGATAAGAAAAACGTGCAATCCCCAACCCTCGACGCGCCGGATTTGTTCCAGCCCGTCAATGCCGCTTTCACACACCGCCACGGTTTCTGGCGGGATCAAAGGCGCGAGCCTCTCGGTGGTCGCCAAATTCACTTCAAAAGTTTTCAAGTCGCGGTTGTTGATGCCGATCAGCCGAGGCCCGGCTTCGAGCGCGGTGCCCAGCTCCTGTTCCGTATGCACTTCCACCAAAACATCGAGCGACAGCGCACTGGCCTCGTCCTTAAGCGCTCGCAGCAACAGCGGATCCAACAGAGCTGCGATCAGCAACACCGCGTCGGCGCCGTAGCTTCTGGCTTCAATCAGTTGATACGGGTCGACGATGAAATCCTTGCGCAGGAGCGGCAGCTCCACTGCTTCTTTTATCCGCTCCAGAGCCTCCAGACTGCCCTGGAAAAACCGCTCCTCGGTAAGCACCGAGATCGCGCTTGCGCCGTGCTCGGCGAACTCTCGAGCGATCGCGACCGCGTCGAAATCTTCCCGGATGAGCCCCTTGGACGGGGATGCCCGTTTGATTTCGGCAATGATGCGGCGGGAGCTTCCGGTCAAGCCGGCCGCCAAGCCGCGAGTTGGCGCCTGAAACAGCGGGCGATCACGCAAAGCGGAGGGCGGCATGACAGAACGCCTTTGCTCCACCCGCTCCCGAACATGCCCGGCAATCGCGCCAAGGAACTCAGCCATCGACTCTACTCGGCGTTGGTCATCTGGACCAGCAGCTCGAGCTTCTGTCGCGCTTTGCCCGAATCGATCGATTCCGTCGCCATCCGCAGGCCTTCCTCGATCGACCCGGCGCGGCCGCTGACGTAAAGCGTGGCGCCGCTGTTGAGCACGACGACGTCTCGAGTCGCGCCTTGGCCGCCGCGCAGCACGTTTCTCACGATCGCGGCGCTTTGTTGCGGTGTCCCGCCCTGGAGTTCCTCCAAGCGGGACCGCTTCAACCCAAGCCCTTCGGGTTCGAGCGTGTACTCTCTTATCAGTCCATCGCACAGTTCCGCCACTTGGGTCGGCCCGCAGACCGAGATTTCATCCAGCCCTTCCATGCCGTGAACCACCATGGCCCGCTTGCTGCCGAGGTTTTGCAGGACCCGCGCAATGGCGCCGACCAGTCCTCCGTCATAAAGACCGATCAGCTGATGGGTCGCCATAGCCGGGTTGGTTAGCGGCCCCAAGAGGTTGAAGATCGTGCGGATGCCGATGTCGCGCCGTGGCTGCACGGCGTATTTCATCGCTTCGTGCAGCAGCGGGGCGAAAAGAAAGCCGATGCCGATATTTTCGATGCAACTTTCCACGCGTTCTTTCGGCGCGTCCACCTTGACTCCCAACGCGGCCAGCACGTCGGCGCTGCCCGACTGACTCGAGACCGAACGGTTGCCGTGCTTGGCGACCGCGACTCCGACGCCCGCGACAACGAACGCCGACGTCGTCGAGATGTTGAAGGTCCCTTTCTGATCGCCCCCGGTGCCACACGTATCGATCACTATGTTGGAGCCGACCTTCACCCGATTCGCTTTCTCGCGCATCACGCGAGCCGCCCCGGTGATCTCCTCAACGGTCTCGCCCTTCATCCGTAGCGCGGTCAGAAAAGACGCCACCTGCAAAGGCGTTGCCTCACCGGTCATGATTTGATTCATGATGTCGATCGTTTCCGCCTCGGAAAGATCAAGCCGATGGACCAGTTTTTCAATGGCGCTCCGAATATTCATTTTCGCCCCGTACCGCCTCAACGACTCGTCACAAACGCTTTGGTGAAGTTTTCCTTTGTTCGCAATGCTTGTTCTATCTTCTCGGCCTCTTCGCGCGATCCGTAGCGTCCGACCCGCACCCGGTACCAGGTTTTGCCTTTGTTGAGCACCTCGCTCGAATAAGCGTTGTAGCCTTTATTTTTCAGCCTATCAACCCAGATTTGTGCCGATCTCGGGTCCGGAAGGGCGTTGATTTGCACCGTCCAAGGCTTGCCGGGCGCGCCACGGTCGGAATTTTCCGAGGGCAGCGCTATTTTCGCCGTTTCGCTTTTTTCCGCATTTTTAGCCGGGGCTTTGGCGAAGCGCTCTTCTTTAGTTTGCGGCTTGTTGTCCTTGACCGGCGGGGCGGCCGTTTTTTCAGGCTCCCGGCTGGCCTTTGGCCGCGGCTCCGAGGGCGGCGCGCCGGGATTTTTCGTCAACGTATCATAGAAGGTCAACTCTTCCCCCGGTTGGCTTCTGCCGCCTCCGGAGCCTTGCACCGACGGCGTCA
>DASTOD010000536.1:0-4495 GCA_035762645.1 Binatia bacterium
GTCTGCTTTTGTTGGAGTTGGGAAAAAGACCGTCCAGGAATCGCAGGCTTGCGAAAAGAGTCAGGTAGAGCCCTCGGGAGAGCGGCCAGAAAAAACTACGACACAGTGTCGATCAAGGCTAGATAATTGTGCGGCCCCCCCAGCGCGCTAGGATACAGCGCATTAGATGAAACCCCAAAGATTTCTTCCACTGTTCGGCTTCCTTGTGTTTTGCGGGGCGGCGTACGGTCTATATCGGGCGCTCAGCGAGTACGATGCTGCGGAGATCGTCGCATCTGTTTTCGCCATCTCACTGCCGCGGCTCGCACTCGGGGCGATGTTCGTGGCCGGCAGTTACTTCTCGCTTACGCTGTTCGATACACTGGCCGTCCGCTATGTCGGTGCCAAGCTTCCGTACCGGCGCATCGCGCTTGCCTCCTTTTCCGCTCTTTCCATCGGCCACACAGTAGGCTTCGCCGCCGCCAGCAGCGGCGCCATCCGCTACCGTTTCTACTCTCGCTGGGGCATTCCGGCAGGCGATATCGCCAAAATCATCGTTTTCTGCGCTATCACGGTCGCGCTCGGCCTCAACACGTTGGCCGGGCTGGCCCTCTTGCTGCAACCGTCAGTGGCCGCGAAGCTCCTGGGATTCAACCACACGGCTGTCCTGGCCGTCGGCGCCACGTGCCTTGCATTCACCCTGCTCTACCTGGCGCTCGCGGCGCTACTGAGCCGGCCGCTAACCATCCGGCGTTGGGAGATCTCGATGCCACCGCTCAGGCTCGCGCTCGCGCAGGTCGCGATTGGCACCGTTAATTTTTGTTTCGTCGCCGCCGCCCTGCACCAAGTTCTGCTGGCGGCCGGCGACATCGAGTATCTCACCGTCGCCACGGTTTACGTCCTGGGAAATGTTGCCATGCTCCTCAGCCACGTGCCCGGAGGGCTCGGCGTGCTGGAAGCTGTAGTCATTTACCTGCTGCCCCGGGCGGCGGTCGTCGGCGCGCTCGTTGCGTTTCGCGTGCTCTACTTTCTCGTGCCGCTCGCTATCGGCGTGACGCTGTTGGCCGCTTACGAGCTGGCGCAGCATCGGGTTGCCGCAACCCGGCAAACCCGAGCGGCACGGCGAAGTGCGCGCCGCCGATGAGGCCATCCGGAAGGAAGGTGCATGATTCGGGGCGCTTGGCGGCGTCCTTGCGTCGAGACTCGACGTCACACGAATTCGCCATTCAGGTGGGGACACCCAGACGCGGCAACACCCAACGCATCAGTACGATATAGGCCGCCAAGAACACGATGAACCAGAGCCACTCAGGCATAAACTTCAACTCCTCTTCTATCTTAATGAATCATCTTGTCACCCAGGGCGAGGAAGTGACAGAACACTCGTACTAATTCAGCGGTACGCTTTCAAAACGTATTCCTGTAGCATCCGATGAGTATTGAAAAATGAACCGTTCAGCGCGACCGCGTGACGCATCACCTCGACAAAGCTCGGCCGGTCCTTATAAAACATCGGCGCGATGGTGTGTTCCAACTTATCGTAAAGTGAACCTGGATCTTGGGAGCGATCCTCGCTCGCCCGCGGTCCGGAGGGGGCCGACCCAATCGACCATCCCGTTATCCCTTCGAAACAGCCTTCGATCCACCAGCCGTCAAGCACGCTGAAACTCGGCACGCCGTTGATCGCCGCTTTCATGCCACTCGTTCCCGACGCTTCCAGAGGCGGTTGCGGCGTGTTGAGCCAAACATCGACGCCTGAAGTCATCATCCTTCCGAGCTCCATGCTGTAATTCTCGAGATAGGCGATTTTGATGTTCTTCCGCAGCGCTTCCTTGGCGCGAAATATCCGCTGGATCTGTTCCTTACCGGCACTATCCTCCGGATGCGCTTTACCCGCGTATACCACCTGCAGGGGGCCGGCGTTGGCAGAGATCTGTTTTAACCGCTCTGTGTCCGTGAAGAGAAGGTCCGGCCTTTTGTAAGCGGTAGCCCGGCGCGCAAAGCCAAGGGTCAATACATCCACGTCCAGGCCGGTATTGGTTGCGTGATTGACGAATTGAATCAACCGCTTCTTCGCCTGCGCGTGGGCCTGCCAAATCTCTTCTTTTGGAACACCGAGCGCGTAACGAAGGCTGAAATTGTCCCGTCTCCAGCCCGAAATATACCGATCGTAAAGTTGCGCGAAAGGCTCCGCAGCCCAAGTCGCGGCGTGAACGCCGTTGGTAATCGCATCGATGTCGTAACCGGCAAACATGAGCCTAGAGATCTCTCCATGCTTCTTCGCAACACCATTAACGTAGTGGCTCAGATTGAGAGCGAGGTAGGTCATGTTCAAAACATCGTCGCAGCAAAAAACATCGCGCATCTCGTCAACTTCTTGTCGACCAAGAACACGATTCACAAGCTCCAGGGGAAACTGATCCTGTCCCGCAGGAACCGGTGTATGGGTCGTAAAGACACACTTCTTTCTCACCGCCTCAACGTCGCTGCGACTGATCGATTGCCTACCACTACGCTCAGCCTCCTCGTCCAAGAGTTCGAGCGCAAGGAGGCTGGAGTGGCCTTCGTTCATGTGGAATCTCTGCACGTCTTGATAACCCATGGCTCGCAGCATCTTCACCCCGCCAATGCCTAGAATCACTTCCTGGCAAAGCCGGTAATACCGATCCCCGCCGTAAAGGTAATGCGTCAAGGTCCGGTCCCACTCGGAATTTTCCGGAAGATCGGCGTCCAAGAAATAGACCGGCACGCTGAACTCTCCTGTCCCGTTGACTTCGTACATCCATGGTCGAAGCTGCACGGTACGCCCGTCGATTTTGACTGAAGTGCGGTGCGGCAGAGCTGTTAGAAAATCTTCGACGACCCAGTCCGCCGGCTCCTCGCTTTGCCGGCCGCTCCGGTCCAAATGCTGGTAAAAATAGCCTTTGTGGTGGACGAGAGTCACCGCAACCATCGGCACTTTGAGATCGGCGGCAGCGCGAATTGCGTCGCCAGCGAGAACTCCCAACCCACCACTGTAGGTGGGCATCCCGTCTTCCAAACCTATCTCCATGGAAAAATATGCGATGGATCTACCTGTCATCGACGTGGAACTCTAAAATCTACGGTCTTTTCCGACTTCAGTTCGTATTTTCAAACGTGATGACCTTCCCTCCGAAACCCAAAGCTCTATACACGCCAGTCAAAGACCGCGTGCAGCCGGATAGACCCCGCCAAACTTTGCTATCTTTTCGATTCGTGGACGTATGGCCGCCCTCTTTTCCGTCTTTTTCTAGCCACAATAGCGACCCAAACACGAGCAAGTATTCCAGCCCGACAACAATCATAAGAACCATGTCTGCAGGTTTGAATCTCATAAAAACCCTCCGGTAGTCTGCCTGCCGATAGCCAATTTCAGAACCCATTCGTCGCAACGCCATCGTTATCGTAGAAACGGACTGAAACAAACCGAATTGACCCCCTAAAACGCATACTCCGTGCCACTCGAAGGAAATGACCGATCAGCGATCTTCTTGCAGGCAATTGAAAATTGCGGCAACAACAATTCTCACAACTGCAAGGAATCACGGCTCGAACTCTTAATGTTGAGAAGATCGAGTGTTGCTTTACGCCAATAGCCGGCGGCAAACGTGGAGCGAACGGGGGCATATATCTTGCTGATAAAAACCAACCTGGGACTGCGACTAAGAACAGAAGAAACGCCATGCAATCTGAAAACTCCGAGAAATCGGCTTCTTCCGTCAGGGAGCGGGTTCTCATAGTGGGTGCCGCTGGCAGAGACTTTCACACCTTCAATACCTGCTTCCGCGACAGCCCCGCACATGAAGTTGTCGCTTTTACTGCAGCGCAGATACCGGGAATTGAAAATCGCCGCTACCCTTTCTCGTTGAGCGGGCCTCGCTACCCCGATGGTATACCGATTCATCCCGAAGACAGATTGGAAGAGCTGATCCCCACCCAGCGCATCGATCAGGTCATTCTCGCTTATAGCGACCTCTCTCATATCGCCGTCATGCACATCGCATCGCGCGTGCTGGCCTGCGGAGCCGATTTCCGTTTGATCGGGCCGGACCGGAGCTTTCTCTCGTCTTCGCACCCGGTGATTTCCGTCTGCGCGGTTAGAACGGGTTGCGGCAAAGGTTCAGTGGTCCGGCGAATCTCGGCGATTTTGCAATCTCAAGGCCTTCGACCGGTGGTCATACGCCACCCCATGCCCTACGGCGATTTGAGCCAACAGGCCGTGCAGCGGTTCGCATCGATAGAGGACTGCGACCGGCAACAATGCACGATCGAAGAACGTGAAGAGTACGAGCAGCATATCCGTGAGGGGGTTGTCGTTTATGCGGGAGTCGATTACCGGCAAATCCTTGCTGCCGCAGAAAAAGAATCCGACATTCTCCTCTGGGATGGCGGCAATAACGATTGGCCATTCTTCAAGTCCGATCTTGAAATTGTTCTGCTCGATCCTCACCGGGCCGGCCACGAGCTGCTTTACCATCCGGGCGAAACGAACCTA
>DASTOD010000537.1:0-2775 GCA_035762645.1 Binatia bacterium
ATCTCCTGCTGCCGGCAAGGTAAAGCTCGAAGCGCCGCTCATTGCCGAGAACGGGTCGGTAGTGCCGGTGACGGTGGAAGCTGACCTTCCCATGACCCCCCAGAAATATGTGAAGAGCATTTACATCATTTCAGACAAAAACCGCCGCCCGCTGAATGCCAAATTCTCCCTTACTCCCGAGGTTGGGAAGGCAGCCATTTCTACCAACATCCGGTTGGCGGAGACCACCGATCTCCGAGCGGTCGTCGAGATGAACGATGGGGCGCTGTACATGGCTAAGCAGGAAGTGAAGGTCACTATAGGCGGCTGCGGTGGCTAGCGCCGTCTTTAGCGAGGCTACACCGGAATTCTGCTGGCTTCCTTCGTAAGGGATGTCTCGAAGTCCTACGGTTCGTTATAACCTGACGCGATATGGGAAGTTTATTCAGGAATCCCCTGGAGTGCCTCTGCAGGCAGTCGCGACTCGAATATAAGAGCGCTCTCACGCTTCTTCTCATCATTGGGCTCTTGGGTGCGGGCGTAGCTATAGCCGGCACCCCCAAGAGCGCGAAGGTCCCTCGCATCGGTTATCTCGTCCTTCCTGCTCTCGATGATCCTCCTTCCGAAGAACGGCAGGCATTCCTGCAAGGTCTCCGGGAACTCGGCTACGTAGAAGGAAAGACCATTATGATTGAATATCGATCTGCCGCGTGGAATCGCGAGCTACTTCCAGATATCGCGGCGGAGCTTGTCGATCTGAAGGTGGACCTCATAGTTGCGGCGGGGCTTACGATCCAAGCGGCGAAGGACGCGACCAAGACTATTCCCATCGTGATGCCGGCGAGTCCTGACCCTGTTGGGGCAGGGTTTGTCGGCAGCCTGGCCCGGCCGGGCGGGAACGTTACGGGCTTATCCTTGGTGGCCCCCGACCTAAGCGGGAAACGGCTCGAGCTGCTGAAGGAGGCCGTGGGGAAGGTTTCTCGGCTGGCCGTCCTCTGGAATTCCGCCAGTCCTAGCGCGGAGACCGAATGGAAAGCGATGCAGCCTGCCGCGAAGGCGTTGGGCATAAAGCTGGAGTCCCGAGCGGTGCGCAATGCCGATGAATTCCTGAGAGCATTTTCAGACATGTCCAGGAGACGCCCCGACGGCCTGATCACGATTCTGGATACCCTGACATCTTCTTACAGTAAGATAATCGCCGACTGGGCGCTGCAGGCCCGGCTGCCAACCATGTTTGGATATGGGGCGGCCGCAGAGGCCGGCGGGCTCATGTCCTACGCGCCGAGATTTCCCGATTTGTACCGGCGCGCTGCCTACTATGTAGACAGGATTCTGAAAGGCAGCAAGCCGGCTGACCTGCCCGTGGAACAACCCACAAAGTTCGACTTTATTATCAACTTGAAAACGGCAAAGCAGATCGGAGTGGCGATGTCTCCGGAAGTGCTGATGCGGGCGGATAAGATAATCAAATAAGCGCAGGATCAAAATGGCTGAGGTCGGAGCCGATATCGGAAGGGTAAGAATTCGTCTTCCCTCCAAGATCTCCAAGGGAGAGGTAATAAGAGTACGCGCCCTTGTAACCCATCCCATGGAAGTGCCGTCGTTTGACAAGGAGCGGAAACCCATACCGAAAAACTATCAGTTCGTTTACAAGATCGTTGTCGCTTATAACGGCAAAGAAATTCTTCAGGCCGAGACGACTCAGACGGTCAGCCAGAACCCGTTTATTGCTTTCCCCCTGAAGGTGACGGAGCCTGGAAAGCTCGTGATTATCTTCACGGACACACACGGAAAAAAATACGAGGGGAGCGCGGAGATCAAATTTTAGTAGCGTTTATCCTAAAGCGATAACCTAAAGCGATAAAAGGATGAGACCTGGGATCCTCTTTAGCCTGGTAGGAACTGTTATCGTGGCGGCGTTAGCCGTTGCGTACGCCCAAGTGGCTCCGCCGGGGTCGTGGAAATCGCGGGCGATCCCTGAAGCTCAGGGGCAAGTCAAAGAAGTCGATGGCAAGAAGATACAGGTCAGGTACAAGGAGGCGCCTTTTGACCGCCAGCAACAAGACTGGAGCCAGTGGCGAACCTACGCCTACAATGACAGCCGGCCCGAGCCGCGTGTGCAGAAGGTTTCAATGCCAAAGGACGTGAAGGGAGATGCGAAATTGGGCCGAAAGCTCTTCATGGATCGTGCCAAGGGGCCATGCACTGGTTGTCACCTGATTCAGGGCGACGACGTGTGGCCGGCTGGAAATATTGGACCGGACCTTTCTGTTTACGGCGATCGGCTCTTGCCTGATGAGTTTGTTTACCAGATGATCTACGATGCAAGACTTTTTTTCCCCAGCACCGCAATGCCGCCCTGGGGAACAGTTGGGATCTTTAAACCTGACGAAATCGTCCATATCCTGACGTTCCTGAAAACCCAGAAAGGGAATCCTCCTTTTGTGCCACCGCACGAGAAGGATCCTAACCGGAATCCCTTCATGCGGAAAAAAACCCCTTACTATTTCGGTGACAACCTCGATCCCACCAACAACCCGGGGATTCTTGCGGCGGAGAACGCTCAGGCTCTTTGGATGAAGAGAGGGCCGGCAGGCAAGGCATGCGCGGACTGTCACCGCGATGGTTCCGAGAAGTCCATGAAAGGAATAGCGACGAGATACCCAAAGTATGTGGCCAGACACCGGCGAGTGATGTCGGTCGAGGACTTCCTGACCGTTCACGCCCCCGAGACCACCGGGATAGAGATGCTCTCTGAAAGCCCGGACAACGTCCGCATGACAATCCTAATCAAGA
>DASTOD010000538.1:0-3201 GCA_035762645.1 Binatia bacterium
ACGCCGCCGCGAGATCACCTTCTCGAAGAGCTGCGCATGGAAGAAGGCTTCGCTCCACAAGTCCTGGATGAGCTGCGGAAAAAAGGCCACAAAATTTCCGTTGCCGACCGCTGGTCGTTTGGCAGCGCCAAAGTTATTGTGCGCGAGCCGGAGAGCGGCACCTGGATGGCGGGCGCCGATCCGCGGCGGGAAGCGTACGCCCTCGGCTACTAACGACTCTAAAATAATCTTCGACAATTCCAGGTCTCGTCTCCGGCATGAAATTCAGCCTGTTCACGGAAATCCAGTGTCCGGCGGGGGCATCACAGGAAACCCGCCTGCAGGAATTCCTGCAACAAGCGGAATTGGCCGACCGCCTCGGCTTTCGTGGTTTTTGGATCGCTGAGATTCATTGCCAGCCGCAGTTTTCGCTCTTATCCGCGCCTTACGTCGTGTTGGGCGCCGTCGCGCAGAAAACGCGCCAGCTCCGATTAGGGGTCGCCGTGAACACTTTGCCGGTGCATCATCCGGTGCAATTGGCCGAGCAGGCCGCCCTGCTCGATGTCTTGAGTCACGGGCGGATGGATTTCGCCGCCGGCGGAGGGCACCCGCATAGCCGCGTCTATGAATGCTTTGATGCCGACCACAAAGCTACGCATGCCGTTATGGAGGAGAGCTTGGCGATTATTCGCAAAGCCTGGACGGAGGAAACGCTCACGTTTGACGGCAGGTTCTATCAAATTCCGGAAGTAATCGTGAATCCGAAACCCATGCAAAATCCGCCGCCACCTTTCTACATGGCCACCAGTTCACTGGAAGGTGTGGAAGTCGGCTCCCGGATCGGCGTTAATTTACTATTGCCGATCCACACGCGCACGCCCGAGCAGGTAAAGCAATTCGCGGATACCTATTGGAAGAGCCTGGAACAGCACGGTCACGTTCGCTCGGAGCGCGAGTTAGGGTTGTTGGTGCCAATTCATCTTGCTAACAGTAAATTAGAAGCAAGAGCCAGAGCCGAAGAAGGCATCATGAGCTACTTCAAGACGATTGCTGATATGCGCCGCCAGTATATCGAGTGGCGTACCCGTCGCGGTGAAGAACTGCCCGAGCGGCTTGGCAGGAGCGGAGCCGGGCTGCCGGTGACCTATGAAACCGTGTGCGCGCAGCACGCCATTGTTGGAGACTCGGAGTTCGCACAAGAGTCGCTCATAGAGTTGGCCAAAACGACCGGCGCAGCGCACTTTCTCTTATGGTTTAATATCGGCAGCGTGCCGCATCCGATGGTGATGGAGTCGATGCAACAGTTTGCCAGCGAAGTCATGCCGCATTTTGGGGCTGGAGTATTGGAGTAGTGGAGTATTGGAGTACTGGGTTAAGTGCATTGCTCGATCCTTCTCCACCACTTTAATACTTCGACATTCAATCAATCCCCTCGCCCTTTGGGAGAGGGAGCGGGTGAGGGATCGAGAAATTGGTCTGGAGGAATTAGATCCATGGAAGAATTGACAGAGCAAAAATGTGAAGCATGCCGCGTCGGCGCTCCGTCTGTGAGCCCCGATGAGATAACGCAGCTCCAACCGCAAGTGCCGGACTGGCAGATCATCACCGAGGACGGCATTCCGAAGCTCGATCGAGTCTTCAAATTTAAAAACTTCAGAGACGCCATCGCGTTTACAGACGAGGTGGCTCAAGCGGCCGAGGAGGAAGGGCATCATCCCCGGCTCACCACCGAATGGGGCAAGGTCGCGGTCACCTGGTGGACGCACAAGATCCGCAATCTTCACAAGAATGATTTTATAATGGCGGCGAAGACCGATCGTATTTATCAGAAATATCCTCAAAGTTGATTCCTTGGGGCCCTCTGCGAGGCGAGCTGTGCCGTCACCGGGGGTCAGCTCTTGTCATTTCGACCGAAGGGAGAAATCTGCTCAGATCCTCGCATTCGTTCGGGATGACAAACGGTTGCACCCCTTCTTATCATCGCGGCAGACCAAGTTCACAAACATGATTGCATAAGAGAGGAGAAAATAAATGTTCCGAAGAGGTATAACGGCTTTGCTCGTCAGCTTGTGCGTGGCCGGGACCGCTCACGCGGCATCGGACGAGAGCTTTTACAGGGGAAAAACGGTCCGAATGATCGTCGCTTTCGCACCCGGCGGCGGTTTTGATACCTACACTCGGACTATCGGCCGCCATATTGGCAAACACATTCCCGGCAATCCCGGGGTCGTCGTCGAAAATATGACGGGCGCCGGCGGCTTCATCCAGGCAAATCATATGTATCAGCAGGCCAGACCCGATGGGCTTACGATTGGCAACAATATCGGCGGGTTGGTTTTACAGCAGATCATGGGCGCCAAGGGGGCGAGTTTCGACGGCAGGAAGTTCGAGTATCTCGGCGCCCCCTCGATCGACAACCCGGTCTGCGCCCTGACAAAGGCCAGCGGCATCACCAGCGTCGATAAATGGTTTGCCGCCAAAGAGCCGGTAAAATTGGGTGGAGTGGGCGCCGGCGGGACGGCATCGGATGTCGCGCGGGCCGTGCAGCAAGCGTTGAAGCTGCCGATTCGACTCGTTGAGCCCTATAAAGGGACAGCGGACATCAAGCTCGCCGCCGAGAGCGGCGAGCTGGCCGGCGGCTGCTGGGCTTGGGAATCGATCAAATCGATGTGGGCCAAGGGGCTCGAGACCGGGGAACTCAGTATTGTTCTCATGGTCATGCCGAAGAAACATCCCGAATTGCCTCACGTGCCGTTAGCGGTGGATTACGCCAAGACCGAAGACGCGCGGCGGCTGCTCAAGTACGCCGTCCACGATACGGCGACGATCACCCGGCTTTATTTCGTGCCGCCGGGAACGCCGAAGGACCGTGTCCTGACCTTACGCAAAGCGCTGGCGGACACTTTGAGAGATCCGGAGTTTCTGGCCGATGCCAAAAAATCTAAACTCGACATTGAGCCTGTGAGCGGTGAGGAGATGGAAAGACTGGTCCACGAGCTTTACAAGTTGGACCCGTCAATGTTGGCCAGACTCAAAGAGGTCCTGCTGCCGAAATAACCCTCTCGGTTTCCTTGTTCATTCAGCGGATGGTGTCTCGTGCCGGGAGCCTGTCGCATGGTTCGTGAGGTGGTGGGGAAATTCGCCAAAATTCAGGCTAATGGTCCACGCCTATTTGTTAGGCCGTATACAGCGACTCCAATGTGTCCTTTGTTCGAAAATTCG
>DASTOD010000539.1:0-3188 GCA_035762645.1 Binatia bacterium
CCCCCGCGCGGGCAAGGCTTAACGCAATTTTTGAATAGATTTTGGGTTTAGGCCCTTAGATAGGCAGGTTAATCAATTACATATGAACACGAAAGTAGAGCGCCGAGGGGGCGCTAGGCCAGGTTCTGGACCAAAACCGGAGACTTTGAGTGCTCGGCAGCTAAGATTGATACTGCGCGAGGTCAAGAGAAGGGCGAAAAAGGAAGGCAAAACCATTATTGGCGGCCTTCTAGACGTTTTTTACTCCGATGAGACCTCTGCCACGCTGAAAATCCAGGCTGGCAAGCTCATTTTGGACAAAACCCTGATCCAAGTGAGCGAAGGTGGCGAGGCCGATCGCAATTTGGGGCCGGCTTTCTTCCTGCCTGAGAAGCATCCGCGCTTGAAGTCCATTGATGGCGGCAAAAGTGCGTGACGTGGACGCCACACCTCGGGTCACAGACCGAATTTCTCCGCCGTACTGAGTTTGAGGTTCTCTTCGGTGGCTCAGCTGGCCCTGGCAAAACCGATTGCTTGGTGGCGGGGGTGGCTGCAGACATTGAGCACCCGAAATATCGTGGATTGCTGGTTCGTCGTACCTTCCCGCAGCTCCAAGAGATCATTGACCGTTGTTGGCGGACGTATCCAGCGGCTGGTGGGCGCTACCGAGCAACGGAGAAGCGCTGGGAATTCCCGTCTGGCGCGATTATCGACCTTGGCCATATGCAGCACGAGGCTGATAAGTACAACTATCAAGGGAAGGAGTATCACCGGGCCGCTATCGATGAGCTGACTCAGTTTACGGAGACGCAATATACGTACTTGCTCTCCAGGCTCCGATCTACCGAACCGGAATTGGAGCCCCAAGCGCTGAGCACGACGAACCCGGGCGGTATCGGCCACTACTGGGTGAAAGAGCGGTTCGTGACGATCACGGACCACGGTCGGCCATATATCGATCCGAAGACGGGCCTCTCGAGGGTGTTTATTCCTGCCAAGATCGAAGACAACCCAACGCTCTTTGAGAATGATCCGGCCTACGTGCAGCGGCTGGAAGCATTGCCAGAGATCGAGCGGATGCGGCTCCGCCATGGCATCTGGGACGCCTTTGAAGGCCAAGTCTTTACCGAG
This sequence comes from Binatia bacterium, assembly GCA_035762645.1. Taxonomy (GTDB): domain Bacteria; phylum Desulfobacterota; class Binatia; order UBA9968; family UBA9968; genus DASTOD01. The sequence goes on from DASTOD010000539.1 coordinate 1,111, forward strand.
TTGTCCCAGCGTTTGCATGGCTGTGAGGACTTCGATGTCCCGCCTGAATGGGAGCGCTACTGCGTTCTGGACTGGGGATACGCCAAGCCGTTCTCGGTGGGCTGGTACGCGATGGACTACGACGGTGTGTTGTATCGGTATCGGGAATGGTACGGCTGTAAGCGCGAAGAGACCGGGGAATCGGATGGGGCGGATGCGGGCTTAAAGATGCAGGCGTGGGAAGTCGCCAAAGGCATTCTGGACCGAGAGAAGGGCGAGAAGATCAGGATGCGGATCGCCGACCCTTCCATCTTCCACCCGCACCCAGAAAACCGGAAACGCGAAGCCCGCGGCGTCACGATCCACGAGGACATGACGGCGCAGGGCGTTTACTTCATCAAGGCCGACAATGATCGCATGCACGGAAAGCAGCAGGTCCACAAGCGATTGAAGCTCAGCACTGAGATTGACGAGTCCACCGGAGAAGTTACGGACGAGCAGTCCATGTTCAAGGTCTTCAACTCCTGTAAGGGCTTTTGGCGAACCTTCCCGCAGATGAGAGAAGACCCTCGTAACCCCGAAGACATCGACACCGACCAGGAAGATCACGTTTATGACGAAGTCCGATACATGTGCATGGCCAGGCCGATCAAGCCGAAAAAGGTTGAACGCATTCCTGCCGGCAGTTTTCAGGCGGAGCGCATGAGGCTGATCCGGGCGAAGAAGTACGCCCAGCGCCATGGTGTGTCGGTTGATGTCGCCTACGGCCGGGTGCATTGATGGCCTCTGAGCTGCAGAAAAAGTGGGAAGAGCGCATTCAGTGTGCGAAGAAAACCCGCGAGGAATGGGCCGCTGAATTCAAGGTCCAGATGGGCCGTGACTACTTCGAGGGCCGGCAGAATCCCGGATACCCTGAGGATGAGTGGATCACGGTCAACAAAATCTACTCGCACCTGCAAGCTCAGCTTCCATTGTTGTATTCGATGGACCCGTACTTCTACGTGAAGTTAAAGAAGTCCTTTTCAGTCGATCCGCAAAACATCGCGTTGATGGAAGCGAAGGGCAAAACCCGCCAGGCGATGCTCAACTACCTGAAGGGGGAATTGAAACTCAAGGAGAAGGCCCGCCTCGGAATCCAGGACGCCCATTTTGCTTATGGAGTTTTGAAGGTCAGGCGTGCTGCCGATTCAAAGAAACACCCCAATGCCGGCGAGCCGATTCTGGATGATGATGGCAACGAATTGAAGGACGAGCAGACCGGGCAGGTCATGACCTATCCGGAGACCCTGCCGGTCAACGAACGTTACGAGATTCACCGGATTCATCCCGACGATTTCCTGTTTGATGAGGATGCCGGTCCCTTGGAGGACTCATGGGGCTTTCTGGCCCAGCATACCCGCATGACGAAGGCGGAGGCGTTGGCGGATGAGCGCTACAAGACAAAGGCCGTCAAGTCGATTGATCCGAAGCAAAAGGCTGACGGGAAGAAGGAGAAGAAAACCGGAATCATCGGCTCCATCGTCGAGAAGATCAAAGGTAAAGCCGACGAGGAAGGCTACGTCGATATCTGGGAAATTTACGACTTGAAGAAACGCGAGTTTTTGGCAATGGGCGAGGATGCGGATGATCTTTTGATCGAGCCGCGTAACTGCCCTCCTGGGATTGAGAAGCATCCGTTTTGCATTTTGCGGTTCACGCTGCGTGATGCTTCTCCATATCCGATACCTCCGGTATCTCCGGCGCTCGATCCGCAGAAGGAATACAGCCTCTCGCGTTCCCGATTGCTCACGCATCGCAAGCGGTTCAATCGAAAGTACGAGGTTGTCACGAACAAACTTGAGGATGAGTCAGAGCTTTCAAAGATTGAAAGCGGGGATGATGGGGCGTTGATTCGCGTCAACGCCTTAGGCGCCGTGAATGCGATTCAGGACGCGCCACTCGATCAGCAGGGCTTGCAGGAGTTGATGCTGCTGAATAACGACCTGATCGAAATTTTTGGCACGCCTAATCAGGCACGCGGGATTGCATCTTCTGATTCCGCTACCGAAGCCAGCATTCTGGACAAGCGCATGGAGGTCCGCGAAGGCGACCGCATGAGC
>DASTOD010000540.1:0-9923 GCA_035762645.1 Binatia bacterium
CGAATTTGCTCGTCGCCGACCTCGGGGACGACACGCCCTCGCATTGACATTCGACTGAGGCTGCGAGCACAGTCCCGAATTTCACGGACGAGAGACGCTGAGTAATAGGGTGAGTCTCGGGCAATAAAATCGGCGACGGCTTCCAGGTCATTCCACGCGCTCTCAGTCCAGACTATCCTTTTAGCCACTTCTTCATCCGTCGCTCGACTTCTTTCTGGGTAAGGGTTCTTTTGCCTTTGAGGTCGCGCAATCCGCGCTCAACTTTTTCACGGACGTATAGATGGTACTGTATATCCTCAAGGCTTGCGTCGTCCGGTAGGTGCCGGATCAGGTTCAGAGCTTCTCGCTTCGCGTTTGCCATAATCCGCCTTTCAAGCACCTTAGTATACCGCACGCGCCGAACCCTGCCAATCAAGCTCACCCTGTGCGAGGACAATACTCCGCTGAATGAATATAGTCGTTATCCCCTTTCTTCCAGCATAGCCTGCAATTTCTTTAATCCTGAACCAATTAGTTATTTTCCACTTGCGATTTCGCGGAATTGTTCCAGTGCGGCTTCAAGGTCTTCGACGATTCCCTCTGAATTCAGAATTTCTTGACATTGAACCACTTGAACGTTGAACCCTTCCACTAACTGAATCGCAGAGATTATCGGATTCTTGCAGGCTTTCATCTCGGAGCCCATGTCGAATGCGGGCTTTGTCACTTAACTCTTGGCAGATCTACCCCTCATCAACCGTGAGTGCGTGATTTCCTTTCTCTGAACCGGACGAACTTGGGAAGCATCTAAAGTCGCTATCGCCAATGTCTCTCTAATCGAGAGCTACAAACTCCACTTCAAACGCTTCGCCCTTCTTGTGGACATGGATGACGGTGGTTTCATTTCGCTCTCACGAATCAGCCTCAGGAAAAGCACTAAATTTGATCTATCCAGTAACGCGGCTGGCGATGCAGGTGTGCTACAGCTACGACAACAAGAGTTTCGCCGTCAACGCCCTAGATCAACCCGTAGGGAAAGCGCGCTAAGCGACAGCGGCGAATGCCCGGCTCGATTTCAGGGTACGACATTGGAAATGCCACCGCCCGCCGGACTGCACGATCTAATTCATCAAGAGATTCTCGTCCCAATCCTGCCGCTTGTCGGTTGTACCATGCGACTGCGTCATCGAGCTCGTTTTGTGCTGGGATGAGAAAACTTACTTTCACGAGCGGCGGTGTTTAGCCATGACGGACTCATAGGAGACGGTTGGGATCTTGCCGGCTTTGTAAGCCGCCCACCGTTTGCGCGCTTCGTCCGCCCACACCCGGTCGATTTCCGGGTCCGGCTTGTCCAAATCAGTGAGAATTGCGTCCACCAAGCGTAATTTTTCAAGGTCCGGCAGTTCACGAATTTCTTGCGCGATCTTGTCTACACTCTTCGCCATTCCGAACCTCCGTTAGCTTTATTCTCGCCAAATGAGAGCCATAACGTTTTAAGCTGAGCATGAGGCGAATTGAAGGGACAACTGGTTGATTCACCGCTTCAGTTTTTAAGCACTGTCACACCAATATCGCACTGACGTCCGTCAACGAACCGTTGGAGTGCTTCACTGCCCCTCAGGCAGAGCCTTCTCGTGACGACAAGCGTGATGAATCATCTATGGGAGGACTGCCTCGTATTCGTACCTGTGTTGGGGATCGCGGAGAATTAGCCGCGTGTAGGCTCCCTTGGCGGCAGGCGCGTTGAACTCAAAGCCGCGTACTCCCGGATCGATCGACACGAATGACGTGGTGCCGTCAGGGTTCGCCTTGGTGGCCATGCGGCTCTTCCAGCCGCCGAACTCGAACACTACCTCGTCCTTGCCGGGGCGCACGACGATGTCACCGAGCGCCGCATTACGATACGAAGCGACGAGCCGCTTCACCTCGGAGGGATCCGGAGGTATCCGCCAGTCCTTCTGCTCGCCCGTCAGGTACGCCCTTCTCTCACGCACCGCCGACCGCAGATTCTCCTCTGCCTCGGGCTTGCCGTCGTAGATCACTTCTAGGGTCCGGCGCATGACGGCGTTGGCGATCCTCCAACCGGAGTCCGCGTTGGTGAGAATTACACCACCGACACCAAGGCTCGGGACGAAGAAGAAGTTACTCTTGTAGCCGAACATCGAACCGCCATGGCTGATGACGCGAATGCCCTTCACGTCCTCGAGCCAGAGGCCCATGCCGTACCAGGACTCCTCGCCGACGCGCACCTGCGGGGCGCGTCGCGCGAGCAGATTCTTCTCGGAGACGAAGGTTGAGCCGTCGGGGAGCCGGCTCTGTGCGAGTTCCAGCCGAACATAGCGAGCGTAGTCTCGTACGCTCGACCACGCGCCGCCTGCAGGGCGGACAGGGATGACAGAGTGGTTCAGCACCATGTCGATGGGCACGTTCTTCAGCGCGATGTCCCACGAGTGCGGCGACGCGTGGTCCGTCTTCAGCGCCTCGTCGAAGGAGAAGGTCGTCCGGCTCATCCCCAGCGGGCGGAACACCTTGTCGTGCATGACATCGTCGTAAGCCTTTCCCAGGTCGCCGTCCGCTTTGATCGTCCGCGCGCCGATGTATCCGGCTGCTGAAGCGAGCGGATTGCTATACTGGAAGAGCGCGCCGAATTCCGTCGTAGGCTTCATAGTCGCCAGCACGTCAAGCTGCCCTTGTGGCGACGAGCGGGCGAAAGTGAAAAGCCATTCGAAGTCCTGCCGTGGCAGGCCGGTGCACGCGCACACGAGGTGCTTCATGAGAACGCGCTTGGTGACTTCGGGATCGCCGACCTTGAAGGAAGTGTAAATCTTCGTCACTGGCGTGTCCCATTCGAAGTGACCCTCGTCGACGAGCCTAGCAAGCAGAAGCGTGGTGAGCGCCTTCGTGTTTGAGGCGACGATGTACAGGGTGTCGGCGGTCACGGGCTCGGGCCGGCCGCGTTCGCGAATGCCGAAGCCCTCTTCTATCAGCGTCGTGTCTTTGTCGAAGAGCACGACGGAAACGCCTGGCACGTCGGCGACTTCGCGCATCTCGTCGATGAACCTCTTCAGGTACTCGACGCGCGCAGCGTCCAGCGGCCGCGGCGTTCGGCCCACGTAGGTCTCGCGTACGTACCCGGCGGGACGCAGACTCTCCCGCACGAGCGCAATTTGCGAGCTGCGCCGTTGGGCGGCCGCGCGAGGACCGTCTAATAGGAGAACGACCGCTCGCGAGCTTTTCTTCGCGGCGAACGCCGACACCCTGCGCGATTCCTCAGGGGCGGTCTTGTATTCGGACCAGTGGAACAGGTCCCAGCCCTCGCGGCCCGGTGAGTCGGAGGAGGCCAGTTCCTGCCGCTTGAAGCCCGGGTTCCGGCTCGACCAGGCGGCGGAGATGGCGGCGTTCATTCCGGCGCTCGCGTCGACCTCAACCAACTCGACTTTTAGTTGTTTGTCGGGATCCTCAAGGGTGAGACCGTCCTTCGACTCGGTCACCCTCCAGTCGGCGGCGACCTTCAGCGTTGCGCCGGAGGGAAGGGCTAAATTGCGTTCAGCGGCCGGGGCATCAGCCGGCGGCGCGGTGAGAGCGACCTCGGAGGAAGCGGTCTGTGGAGCCAGTGCGCCGGCGCAACACTGAACGCCGCCTGACAGTGCGACGAGTGCAAAGAGAAGGGTGACACTACGACCGTGCTTTTTGCGAAGCATCGGGAACTCCTTTCTATCACGGTTGCGGCATTGCGGCTCCGCTATTGGCTGGTAAGTTCGTCTCTCGTCGGTGCTGTCACCCTAATCACCTGACTGGCCCGCAGTCTAATTCTGTCCCTAGACTATAATCAAGTTCCCTCAACCAGCTTGCTATTGAACTGAACGGCCTCAGTGCAGTCGGGACAAAAGAATGGTTGGTAAAAGGTTAGCTATTGGAGAGCAATTTCAAAATCCATCTTCGAGGTTTTCGTCTCTCCATCGGACATAGCTCTGAATAGTCAAGATGTAGAATTCAGACCCCGTGCTCCCCGGCCCTTCCAGGCTCTCGTCTCTTAGTTAGTCGCGAACGCCAGTTTTGTTCGGCAATATCTCATAGCCTCGTCCATCAAGGGGAGTCCAAGATTTTCTGTAACAGTCTATGGAGGATTGTGGCAGTTCTCGGTGCCTGCTCAAGGCCAGCTCGCGCGAAGTCTCTTGCGCGGGAGACATCGCCGCCGTGCAAAGCGATTCTCGCGAACGTGAGGAACAGAGTCGGAGTCGTTGCGCCCAAAGTGGACCACGGCGAGGGCTCGTGCAGGTCATCCGGCGAAACAGTATCGAACGATCCCGGGTAGTCGGCGAGTCGGGCGAAGTACGGCTCGCCTTGGGTCTTGTATGCGGCGACGAGCTTGGAGAGACAGTCGGTCGCTTCAGTCGGGGTTCGGCCGTAAGGCCAGCCAAATCTATATTCCGAAGGTGGGTCTACACGACGACGGAACGCACACTCGTACTCTTTGATCTTTGAGAGGCTCACAACTATCCCGCCCTCGGTCGGCAAAAACGCCAAGTGCACGCCCAAATTCAGGTAGCAGCGGTCCGCAGTCGAACTACCCTGGACGTTGATCACATGTATGACCTCGCCTCGCTGCCGCCGGAGAGTGACTCTGGACCCTTTGAAGCCAGTACCACGCACATACGGGAAGAACTCTCGCTGCAGAAGTTTCAAATATTCATCCCTGGATGGCATGAGCGACGTCATCCTGAGCAGCCGAACCGCACGCATTCGCCGGTCCGTGCAAATGGCGCCAAGCGACGCTGGCACGGTCCGATGCAAAGGGTTGTTCGGCGTCAACCCGATCGGCAACTACCTCCAATCCGATCTCCGCCATTCCTTAAAGTCGTCGGCGCTTGGCAGCTACCACTTCACATCATCATGTCGGCGAGGCTCTTCATGTCCGGCGCAATAATGTCCGGCTGGTGCGGGGTGTTGCCGAAGGGCAGCTTGCGACGGTCGATGAATGCCGAGTGCATGCCCGCGGATTTGGCGCCGATGCAATCGAAGACGTGGCTGGCGACAAACAGGACTTGGTCCATTCTCACGCTCATGATCTCGGCAGCCTTGGTGTACGTTGCCACGTGTGGTTTGAATGAGTTGGCGACAGCGACCGAGATCACTGCGTCGAACGGAATCTTGTGGAAGGACTTCGCGGTCTCCAGCATGTCGGGATCGCCGTTCGAGAGCACGGCGATCTTGTATCGGGTCTTTAGGCGGGCCAGCGCATCAGGTACATCAGGGAAGGGTTTGAGCCGCTCGATTTGCGCCACCAGAAAGCGGACCTCATCCATCCTGTACGGAATTCCGGCGCGCTCAAGAGTGTAAGCGACGGCTCGGTGCCCGATCTCCCGGTACGGCGTGTGCTCTCCATGCAAGAGCGCATCGATCATGGAATTCTCAAAGTGGGTGCGCCGCCACCAGGTCACAAACGCGTCCGGTCGCCCATTCCACCCCTTCTCCCTCAAGTAGGGGGTGACTACCTCCGTCAGGCCCTTTTGCATGTCCACCACCGTGCCGTATTGGTCGAACATGCAGACCTTAATCTTGGCCTTGAGTGTTTCGGCTGTCGTCTCGCTCATCGTCTTTCTGCTTCGGACCCCGCTCAACCAGAAAATATCGGCGCCAGCCTGGGCATGGGGTTGCTGGCTTAGAATGTCTGTTTCGTGGCTGAAATTGCGCCGCTAAGGCCGATAACCAGGCCCTTTATTGAATCTTCTGTTGTCAGATCAAGAGGTTGCCCCGGTCCGACCCGGAGCTTCCTAGCTAGATCGATCGATCACCATCCAGCGACAAGAACGTAATATATCCGAAACGATGGTTTTCGCGTCCACGACTGGAACCGGTTTCTGGAGTTTACGCGTCACGGCGAAGAAAAACTCAGAAAGGTTCTGAACCGTAACCACGCCGCCACCAGCATCCCATACTTCATCCACAAGCGCTTTGGCGACCCCCCGCCGCTTCTTTTCCGAAACATCGTAGGCGTAAACCAATGTAAGAAACATGAAACCAAACTTTCTTCGGTCGCGTTGAGCTGTCGATGCGTGTCTGGCTGTCGGCACGTGCAATCAAGTTGATCAAAAAAAGAGTAGGTAGAAGGCGGCGGTTAAGGTTAGTATGGCCATTGGCCAAGGCGATTGGCCTAACTTTAGTACCTAACAGATCCTCTTAGCCCGAAGCCGTCATAACAGTGGGTGCTTTGACTCAAAGCATGCCTCCGACAGTCGCTCAGCAGGTCAGGTGCAGGATGGCGTTTGTTTTCTCCGGGTTCTTGCGCAGCTCCTCAATCGCCTCGGCTGTCGGCAGCATGAGCAACTGGACATGGCGGCGCTTGGCTTCCTTTTTCACTTCGTCCATGACCGGCAGGGCACCCGTTCCGGTGCCAATGACTAGCCGTCTGCATTTCCACGGGATCTTTTCCACCGCCGAAAGCGGCGTGTGGCCGAAACCCTCCCGGAATTTCTTGGAGGGCTTCTTCTTACGCTTACGGACCTGCCCGCGATCGAGGAGCACGTCGTGCTCGTAAGTAACGCCGTCAATGCGGATCGAACCGAAAGAGAACGCCTCGAAGCGGCAGCAGCCGGCGAAAGCCCCACCAATAGGTTTCACTGCCTTCACTGTTTTCATGTTGCCTCCTTGAATGCGATATATGGCAAACCCTGCATCGAGAGTTTGGATTCTCCCACGGTGTTAAGGTTGTCTTTAATTAATCCGTGACAGGCCCGAAAATAGTCATCAAACGGAATACCCAGATTGAAGGCGCAGCTACCATCGGCTCGTTACTCTCCCTCTACACTAAACTCAAGGCTGCTAAGTGTTTCATCCACATTAACAGGGAAAGATTCGTACTCATATGGAGTAATTTTAGTCGGCTCTTCCAGGATAACGTTCGCCTTTTCCTCGAATGCTTTCCGCTCTGGGGTATTAAACCAGTTATCCCAGTCTTCAATGCTTTTCCAGGTACTAATCACCAAGTGGACAGAAGGAGCTTCAATTGAGCGCAAGGTCTCTCCGGAAATATAGCCTTCGGCATGAATGGCCTTGGACCGAAGGTTCCTCACCGCTTCACTCAGCTCTTTTTCTTTGCCCGGTCTAACTTTTCTATAAATAAGAACCTTGACAGCCATGATCGTTCCTCCGTCATGAGTCCGTGTGATTTCAAAATTTCAATGACAGCGCGCGAATGTAGAACGGACAGCAACGGAATCCTATCCTCGCCGCTCCTATCTGGCCGCGAACTTAGCCGCCTTTGGTTTTACTAATCGTTCAAAATCTCGGTACGTTAATTTAATCAACTCGGTATGAGAACCGGCATTAAACGCAATCTCTTCGTCCTGGGACAAACTTTCATCCGCGAAAACTTCCATCCCATAAAGATTTCCGAAAGGTGGCATAGCCCCGAGTTCTGACTCAGGAAACATGTCTCTAAATTCCTGCTCGTTGGCAAGTTCAACTTTACTGGCTCCGGCCGCTTTTTTCAGAAGATCAAAACTTACCTTGAAAGAAGCGGGCAAAACAGCCATCGCTATTTTATCATCGATCTTAACCATCACTGTTTTTGCCAGCTCTTTTCCGGCAATGTGGGCAGAAGCCGCAATCTCTTGAGCCGTGTAAGCTAATGAGTGGCGCATGGCGACATACTTAATGTTATGCCTGTCCAAAAAGTCCTTTAACTTTTGTGCTGGCATAAATACCTCCTTAAATCGGCTCGGCCATGACTACGGCTGGGTGGCTGTAAGACTGTCTTCGTTATGCGGTCCTCATAAAAAGCCGGGCGCACTCTTCCCTGCAGAAATAATTGCCGTGAGAGGAAACTGCTTCAGCCTTGGGTACGTAGCTTTGACATTGGAGACAAAGAACCAATTCCTCTCCCTTATCGAGCGGGTTCCGGTTTCGCTTAAGACGCGTTGTCCTACCTGAGGAGAAAAGAATGTTGATGATGCGGAAAACAAGGTAAACAAGCAACAGAAGGATAAGTAACCGAATGGCCAACATGGGGACTGTCTCAATCAGCTACCAACAATTTCGGATAAAAAGAAACCTTCAGAAAACAAAAAAGCCAGCACACCCGACCAAAAATCGTCCGAGCGGCTGGCTCTAAACTCTCCTTTTCATTTCCCCCTCCGAAGAACGTCTTAGGTTCCTTCAGTTTAGCCTCAAATCACTAGAAGCCTTCGGTCAATGATGGGGAGGTTCGTTACAGGGCACGAATATCACCTGGAGAAGGGCTGTCAAGAAGGCTCCATTTCTATTTCACCCTCAGGATTCCATTGAACGAAGCTTCGGCGCAATTAAGACAAAATGCTGAGGAATTGAAGACGGTAACATCGTCTTTCGCTGGACGCGCGTCAGCACCTAGATCTGCAGCGATCTCCCGCAATTCTTCGAGGCGGCTTCGAAGTCTTTGTGAATTCAGCAACTTCTTGAACATTGAACATTTGAACGTTTGAACCGCTTTTCACCTAGGGGATCGGGAAGAGTGTCGGACTCTTCGAGGCTTTCGTCTCTAATCCACAAGATATCGAGGCTGGCTTGTCGCGGTTACTCAGTACCTGCGAACCTAGAAAGGGTTCGCGTCCCCTTTTTCTCTTCCTCGTCCCCGATCTAACGCGCTCCCGCTGCGAAGTCGCTTTCTTTAATGAATCGCCATCCGGCTAAATTGGCTGCTCCCTCGTCGTCGGATGCGCCGCTTACCCCTTTGATGTTGCCGACCATGATGTAGTCGTTCGCCCGTATATAAGTTCTTAACTGGTTCAGAAAAATATCCTTCGACATTTCCATTGGACCGATGAAGCTGAAAATGCGATGCCATAGCGGCACGGCTTGAACTACAACGGCCCAGTTGCCGTTAAGCCCGACAATGTGTCCTTGGGGCTTAAGACTGCCAACGCTGGCAATACTAATTGGCCCGCCGGAAACTTCCAGGGTATCGTCGACATCAAATGCATAGATCTTCATCGGTCTCCTATGACGCCGTGGGATTCACGTGTTCTCCACCCAAGTCCCCGGCGATTTCCACGGAATCGCTCGAGGGCGGGCTTACAGGTGTTCGACGATCTCCTTGAACATTTGAACCGTGTCGCACTTACCGAATCGGGAAGATTGTCGGACTCTTTGAGGCTTTCATCGCACAGCCAGAAAATGTCGAAGCTAACTTTGTCGGGGTTAGCTGGAAATCCAAAAATCAGAATGTCCCCTTTGCTGACCCTTGAATTGAGACGTTATGCGTTTTTCGCGGATAATTTCCGTTTCCGCCGTGTAGTTCTCTGTTGCTTTATTCTCTGCTGCAACCAAAGATTGACGAGAGTACCAGAAGATACTCCTCTTTTGCGTGCCACCGATTGAATCTTCTCCGATAGATCCTTTTCCACCGGGTAGTACGTCGCCTCGGGTTCGAGCACCACGTCGTATGTGACCTTCTTCGTCTTTTTCCAAAAATCACTCAAATCGTGCTCATCCCAGAACTCTCCGATTTCCGCGTACGACCGTGCTTTCGAAATTGAACTCTTACTTTTTTTCATACCTCCTCCTCTCACCGGCTGTCATATCTCGCGCCGAAACGATCAAAGCCTCCTGGGTCTCCTTGCGCACGAAAAACACAATAAGATAGCGACCTGCCCTTGTCTGGCTCAATGCCGAATAGACATTTCACCTCGCCGGACCTTTCTCCACGAATCTAAAGTGTGATGAAGTGTTTAGGATCTCCCTTACCTCATTTTGCGTAACATGATGCTTCCAGTTGATCTTCTCGACAATCTCCTGCAGCCAGATAATTCCTGATAGTTTCAATCACGTGCTCCTCGTGTCTCGTCCCAATCCTGCCGCTTGTCGGTTGTACCATGCGACTGCGTCATCGAGCTCGTTTTGTGCTGGGATGAGAACACTTACTTTCACGAGCGGCGGTGTTTAGCCATGACGGACTCATAGGAGAC
>DASTOD010000541.1:0-11074 GCA_035762645.1 Binatia bacterium
GGCGCGGACGACATCAAGTCAAAACCAGAGACATCAAATCAAGACCGGCATGGAGAAGAAAATGGCTCGGCCTGAAACATTTCGATCAGCATTATTTTTGGCAGGAGCAATTCTGCTGGGCAGTTCTATTCTATGGGCGGCGGAAGATATTATTTCAAAAACCGCCGACGCTTCCGGGAACTGCCATCTCAAGTTCCCGGCGATCAGGGAAGATACACTGTTTACAAATCGCCCGGTGCTAAAGGACGCCAGCGCGGGCGATATCATCGATTTCTACGGACCTTGCGACTACGACCCGCTAGGAAGAGATTCGGTGCGGCGCCAACGGTATGAGCATCAAATTCGTATGCGCAAAGAGTATGGGCGCGACTGACCCGATGAGGTCAGGCAATAGGCAAGAGGCAATAGGCAATAGTAAAGCCAAAGTCTTTGGCTTCGTTCTATGCGCTTTGCTCTTTGCGCTTTGCGTTTCCGCGCAGGCGCAGCAGGCGAAGAAAGTCCCTCGGATAGGGTATCTATCTGGGGCTCGGCCAACCGGCGACGCCGAGCGTTCCCAGGGAATTAAACTTGCGCTGCGTGAGATCGGCTACAGAGAAGGAGAGAACATCGCCTTCGAATTCCGATATGCGCAGGAGAAAATCGATCGGCTCCCTGAGCTCGCCGCCGAGCTAGTTCGTACCAAGGTCGATATCATCGTGGCGGCGGGCGGGCGCGCAGTTATCCAGGCGCCCATGAATGCCACCACGACGATCCCCATCGTTATGTCGGGACAGGGCCCCGATCCTGTCGAGGCGGGCTTTGTTAAAAGCCTTGCTCGTCCTGGCGGGAATGTCACCGGTCTCACAACCCTTCTCGTGGGCCTGGGCGATAAAAGGCTGGAACTGCTGAAGGAAGCCGTTCCTAAGATCGTCCGTGTCGCAGTTCCGTACGTTCCCGGCAATCAGACCCATTCACTCGAACTGAAAGAAGTGCAGACCGCGGCGCATCCGCTGGGTGTGACCATTCAAACTTTTGAGGTTCGAGGTGTGGAGGATTTCGACAGGCTTTTTGCCGCAATGAGAAAACAGCGCCCCGATGCACTCCAACTGCTCGGGGGCCCGGTAATGCGTGCGTACGAAAAACGGATCGTGGATTTCGCGTTAAAGACCCACTTGCCGTCCGCGTTCACCAGGATAGAAGCTGTGAATATTGGGGGGCTTTTGTACTACGGGGATGACGTTGCAAACAGCTACCGCCGCGTCGCATATTACGTGGACAGAATTCTGAAGGGAGCTAAGCCAGCGGACCTGCCAGTCGAGCAGCCGACGAAGTTTGAGCTGATTATCAACCTGAAAACCGCAAAGCAGATCGGTTTGACAATCCCACCGACTGTGATGGCGAGAGCGGACAGAGTAATTCGGTAAGGGGTGAGGCGTCAGGCGTGAGGCGCGAGGGGAAATTTCGATGAAAGTAGTCAGTAATCCGTGGTCAGTGGTCAGCAAGGCAATCGCGCTTAGCGCTGTGCTCTTTGCGCTTTGCGTCCCCGCCGAGGCGCAGCAAACGAAGAAAGTTCCCCGGGTGGGTTTTCTAGGGAACTCGACCGCAGCCCTCGAGGCAAATCTCATCGGACCCTTTCGCGAAGGGTTGCGTGACCTCGGCTATGTCGAGGGCCAAAACATTATCATTGAGTACCGCTGGGCCGAAGGAAAGTATGAGCGATTTCCCAACCTAATCGCTGAGCTGATCGCCCTAAACGTTGACGTGATTGTCACCGCCGGCACGCCCGCCTCACTCGCCGTTAAGAAGGCGACAACGTCGATTCCCCTGGTCATGATAGCCGTCGGCGACCCGGTGGGGACGGGCCTAATCACGAGCATCGCCCATCCTGGTGGAAACGTCACCGGGTTGACCTCGATCGCGGCGGACCTAGAGGGAAAGCGGCTCGAACTACTACGGGAGGTTATTCCCGCGCTCTCTCATGTCGCTGTTCTCTGGAACCCCGTTAGCCCATTCCAGGTAGTTGCCGAGAAGGAGCTTCAGGCCGCGGCCCGGGTGCTGCGAATGAAAGTACTGTCCCTGGGGGTAAAAACGCAGGAGCAGTTCGATGATGCGTTTGCGACAATTCGCAAAGAACGGCCGGGGGCGCTAAACGTTCTGGCGGATCGCCTCTTCCTGCACAATCGCGGGCCCATCATGGACTTCGCGCTGCAAAACCGCTTACCCGGGGTGCATGCTTACGTCGAGTTGGTCGAGGCGGGTGGCTTGATGTCCTATGGGCCGAGCTATGCCGACATGCACAGGCGCGCCGCCAGCTACGTAGACAAGATCTTCAAAGGCAGAAAACCCGCAGAGCTACCCGTCGAGCAACCGGCGAAGTTTGAGCTAGTCGTCAATCTCAAAACCGCCAAGCAGCTTGGCGTAATAATCCCGGCCACGGTGCTGGCGCGCGCGGACAAAGTCATCAAGTAATTTGCGATTTTAGATTGCCGATTTTGGATTGGGGAGACGGAAACACATGGACAAAAGATTGCTGGTATTTTTGAATTCTTGCTCCGAGAATCTAAAATCGAAAATCCAAAATCTAAAATGGGGTGGAATTCTCGCTATCGCTATCACATTCGCTATTGGTGGGGCGGTGGTTCATGCGCAGCAACCGGTGAAACCGCGGCGCGTTGGGCTGCTGTTGCAGGGTACTTCTACCTCTCTAGAGACCCGGCTCGAAGGGTTCCAGCAGGGGCTGCGCGAGCGAGGTTATGTTGACGGCAAGAACATCGTTCTTGAGCAGCGGTATGACGACGATAGGGAAGAGCGACTAGCGGCGCTGGCGGCCGAGTTGGTTAGTCTGCGGGTGGAGGTCATAGTCGCCGCCGCCACGCCGGCGGTTATCGCTGCCAAGCAAGCGACCGCAACGATTCCAATCGTCATTGTCCACAGTGCAAATCCCGTCGCCCTCGGCCTCGTCAACAGCTTCGCCCGACCCGGCGTTAACGTCACCGGGTTGAGCAGCGCATCCCCCGACTACAGTGGAAAGCAGCTGGAATTGCTTAAAGAAGCCATCCCTAAGCTCTCTCGCATCGCCATCCTCTGGAATGCGGCCAATCCAGGGACGGCGATCGCCTTCCGAGAGATGCAAGATGCCGTCCGGGTGTTGAAATTACCGGTCCATTCGCTGGAGGTGCGACGAAGCGAAGATCTCGCCCCCGTCTTCAAAAACATCCCGAGGCAGCGCGGGATGGGTCTCGTGACCCTGCTGGACCCTTTAGTCGTGAGTCAACGAGCACGCATCGTCGAGCTGGCGTCAGAGAGTCGGTTGCCAGCAATATACCCAACAAAGGACTTTGTCGAGGCCGGAGGCCTTATGGCGTACGGGGCGGATCTCACGGACTCCTATCGCCGAGCCGCCATTTTCATGGACAAGATTTTAAAAGGGGCGAAGCCAGCCGAGTTGCCTCTAGAGTACCCGACCAAGTTCACTTTCACGGTGAATCTTAAGACCGCCGCCCAGATCGGCGTCACGATTCCGCCTACCGTCTTGGCCAGAGCAGACAAAGTAATCAAGTGATAGAGGTCGGAGATCAGACGTCAGAGGCCAGCGAAAAACCGGAGAGACCGATGAGGAAAAACGTCATTGGTCTTGCGCTTTGCGCCATGGTCTTTGCGCTTAGCTTTCCTGCTAAAGCGCAGCAGCCGGCGAAGCAGGCCACCATCGCGGTTCTTGGAGCTCCCGAGGAGCCGAGATTTTCCGAGGTGGTGGGTGGGCTCAAGAAGGGACTTGGCGAGCTCGGCTATACGTCCCAGGCGCTGCAGATCATTGAAAGCAAAGTTGCCCGAGCGGATGAAAAAGCCGCGAAGTCCATCGTCGAGGGCTTGCTGAAGCAGCGAGCCCAGGTGCTCTTTTTGATCGGCTCGAGGCTGCTCAAGCCGGCGCGCGCGGCATCGGCGGAGGTGCCGATTGTTTTCATCACACCCGGAGATCCGGTCGCTTCAGGGCTGGTCGCAAGCTTGGCCCGGCCCGGGAGTCATACCACCGCTATGACATTCGAATATCCGGAGTTGTCCGGCAAGCGGCTTGAGGTTTTGAAGGAGATGGTTCCTCGCATCCAACGGGTTCTTATTCTCTACGATCCGCGCGATGCCTCGCCTCGGCAGGGCGCGGCGGCGGCGCGCGAGACGGCGCCAAAGCTGGGGATGGCGCTGCTGGAGCGTGAGACGCGAAATGCCGACGAAATCAGACGCGGCCTGGACGCGTTGGGAGAAACAGATGCGTTTCTCGCCATTCCTGGCGGCGTGACTTTTGCCCACTATCAAGAGATCGTCAGCGTTGCAAACGCTAGGCGGAAACCGACCATGTTCCACGCTTACACCGGAAGCACTCTGGCCGGTTTGGCAAGCTATGGAGCAAGTGATACAGAGGTGGCCCGGCAAGCGGCGCGCTCCATAGACAAGATACTCAAGGGAGCGAATGCCGGAGAGCTTCCCGTGGAGCGTCCTACGAAGCTCGAGCTGGTGATCAACTTAAAGACTGCCAAACAGATTGGCGTGACGATCCCGCCGCAGATTCTGGCTAGAGCAGACCGAATCATCAGGTAATCGTGGCGCGTGAAACGTGGAGGAGTGAGGCGCCAGGCAAAGAAAGCGGGCTAAGGGAAAAAGATGAAAACTCTCATACAAGGCGGGTACGTGGTCGGCTTTGACGGCAAAGAACACGAGATCATCAAAGACGGTGTCGTGGTCTTCGAGCGCGACCGAATTGAGTTCGTCGGCAAGGAATACTCACGACCTGTCGACAGAAGAATCGACGCGAAAGGCTGTCTCGTTTCGCCGGGCTTCATCGACACTCATTTTCACTCGGGCATCAACGCCAGTGACTACCTTTTAAACGACTCGACCAAGCTCGATTTTTTCGCTTCGAATTACTTGGCGCACGGTGGTCCCACGCGCGGGGGGGCTCAGGCAGCCCATCTCAAAGATGTCGACGTCGGCCAGCGTTATTCTTTTATTCACCTACTAAAGAGCGGTGTGACGACAACGTTTGAAATCGGCGGTCCGGGCGGAGAGCCCGAACGTTATGTCGATATGGTGGATCAGGTCGGGATCCGTTGCTGCACCGGTCCAAGCTATAAGAACGTGAGTTTCTTCCACGACCCCGAAGGGAGATTGGAATACGATTGGGACGATGCACGGGGAGGCGAAGGGCTCAAGAAAGCCGTTGAGTTCGCCAAGCGTTTCAACGGCGCCTGCGACGGGCGCATGACTGCCATGCTGTTTCCCGGCCATGTGGACTCATGCACGCCGGCGCTTTTGAAAGAAACGCGCCGGGCTGCAAAGGAGATCGGCGCGCGAATCCAGATTCATGCAACGATCAATTTGTTCGAATTCCACACGGTGATGCAGCGCGAACGTTGCACCCCGATCGAGCTGCTGAATAAGATCGGCTTTCTCGATCCGGAAGTGTCGCTGTCCCATTGTATCTTCATCAGCGGCCATAGCTGGCTCGCCTATCCATATGGAGACGATCTCAAAATCATTGCCGATTCCGGAGCCTCGGTTGCCTACAGCCCGCTCAAGTATTTGAAGCTTGGTATCGTCATGGAATCCTTCGACCGCTATCTCAAGGCCGGCATTAACATGGGCATCGGCACCGATACTTTCCCCAAAGATATTCTCTCGGATATGCGTTATGCCGCGCTCGCTTCGCGCGTCGCCGAAAAGAGCTTTATGGCCGGTCACCCCCGTGATGCTTTCAATGCCGTGACACTGGGTGGCGCAACAATGCTCGGACGAGACGACCTGGGAAGATTACAAAAAGGGGCAAAGTCAGACATCACTATAGTCAACTTGAGAGATATAGCCTTCGGTGCCGTGCGCGACCCGATCCGGTCATTGATGGAAACCGCCGTGGGCCGGGATGTGCGAACGGTGATCGTGGACGGAGAGACCCTGGTGGACGGCGGCAAATACCTTCGTCTGGATGAAGGCGACCTGCTGGACCGGGTTCAAGCAAAAGCCGAACAGGTGTGGGACAGCGTGCCGCGATGGCACTGGACGGCCAAGGGCGTGGACGAAATCGTGCCGCCGGCTTTCAAGATCAAGTAAGCGCGAGGACGGAACCGATCCATCCGGTTGACGATCCCAGGACACCAAAGGGCTGAGATCCGTAGACTTTACTTGAAAGGAGATTCCCGGTGTCAGAAATAGACGATCTCAAGAAGAAGCTGGCCCTGTCGTCGCGCATGCTTTTTAATGCCGGGCTGGTGGACTATAGCGGTCATATCAGCGCACGGATAGCCGGCGCCGACCATTTTTGGATCCTGCCGCATCCGATCAGCCGTGCAACGGTAACGCCAGAAGACATTGTTGCCGCTGATTTCGAAGGCAAACGACTCGAAGGCAAGTGGAATGTTCCCTCCGAAGTGTTTATGCACGCGCGCGCATACAAAGCCAGAGACGACATTCAAAGCGTCGCTCACTTGCATAACCACATGGTGGCCGTTCTTAGCATGGTGGAGAAACCTTTTTATCCCGCCTCTTCCAATCCAGGCGCTTTTTTCGGTCCCGGTCCCATGCCGCTCTATATGGACCCGGCATTGATCCAGACCATCGAGCAAGGCGACGCCGTGGCCCGGACCCTAGGGAAAGCCGATGCGGTGGTGCTGCGCGGCCATGGGTCCATGGTGGTCGGCCGTTCGATTGAGTGGGTCTTCGCCGGATGTGTCGATCTTGAGGAAGCTGCTTCGAGATTCTACAAAGCCGCTTTGCTGGGCGCAGTCCGCGTGTACAATGATGACGAAACGCAGCGCGTCATGAAGGCCCGGCGCAAGGACTCAGTCATTCAGAAGATATGGGATCATAACCTCGCAAAGACACGTCTAGCGGGATTAATGGGTGGCATCTGACGGTAATGGGGCTGGTTTTTTGCCATCCTGCTCGTTTCTGCGCACAGGCATCGAGCTGGAAGAACCCACTCGTGCGCGGGTTCTATCTCTAACGCTTACTAGTGTAGCACGTCGTTTTGTTGTTATTTCACCGAGCGCCAAATCAGGCTCCGCGGGCTTTTTTCTTGCGGCGATAATCGCTATATGTTATGGAGTAAGATTCTACAAAAGGGGAGCAGTGTCGACGTATGTACGACGATTTCTTGGCAAGAATTCTCGAGCCGGATACCTTTTTACCTTCGCAATTCTACGGTAGCGGGGGCTTGTCGCGCCAGCTGGAAGGGGAAAAGAGGCTCATGATTGCGATTCTCAAAGACGCGGTGGAGTGCCTTGATAAGTATCGCGGCTCCGGCACCAGCGTGGGACAGCTTCAGTACGAGAATGCGCTGGACTGGGTCCAGGACAATGGCACAGAATGGCTTTTTTCGTTCAATAACATCTGCGACCTTTTGGGATTCGACTCTGATTATCTCCGCGATGTCTTGCTCAAGCGCGAGGGGATATCCCGCCAGGCGGCCGGCGGGAAGGTGGTTTCTTTTTCTGTCCTGACCAATCAGGAATAGATCTACTTTCTTCTGGCCTTGAGAGCTTTTAATTCATCTCTGATAGATTGCCCGCGCTGAGAATTTTCACCGAAGATCTTGATCGCCTTTTGGAAATCCGCGATCGCCTTATCGTCCTCATCCTGCAAGAGTAAGGACCGCCCTAAGTAATAATAGGCATCTCCTAGGCGGTTCAATTTTGCGTAGACGTTTCCGAGCCGATAAGGCGGTTTGTCCCACAAGGGGGCGAGGTGGTGCGCGTTTAAGTAAGCGCCCGCTGCCTCTCTCAGCTCCGACGTTTTTTCGTATAGCTCGCCCAGGTAGAGATACGTCAAAGGTTCTTTAGGCTCCAATACCAACGCCTGTTCGAAAGCGGCACGCGCCGCAGGAATATCTCCGATTTGCACGTACAGTCGTCCCAGGTCTCGATTGAGTCCCGGCAGGTTCGGGTCGATGCTTCGGGCTTTTTGAAAATTTCGCTGGGCCTCTGAGACCTGACCCTTCAAGTGCTGCGCAAAACCAAGCAGGTGGAGCTGCTCGGCACTGGCGGGATTTTCGCGCGCGTTTTTTTCAAATTCGCGCATGACGACGTCACCGTCGTGCCGTTCGATGCGAATAATGGCCTGAACTTTTTTGATCGGGTCGGGCTGCTCCGATTTGGGCTCGATCTTCGGCAGTGAGCGCATGACCAGCTCCATATTCGCCACGCGCTCTTGGGTGACCGGATGGGTCATCATGTAGGGCGGGATGTCGATCGGATTCAAAGCTCTTTCCTGATCCAACATTTTGAGGAAACCCAAAGAACCCTTGGGGTCATACCCCGCCGCCGCCATATATCGAACTCCCAAGGTGTCGGCTTCCATTTCCAGTTGGCGGCTGTACGCAATTTGACGGGTCGCGGCGATGGCTTGGCCGACACTCCCGGCTGCTTGTGCGCCAGAGCCGCTGCGCGCCAGTAGTACAAGGGTGAGCAGGCTCAAAATCGAGATGGCATCGGGGCCGGACGAGCGCGCCATGTGCCGGCCTTTGATGTGGACTATCTCATGGCCGAGAACCCCGGCAATTTCCGCGCTGCTTTTGGCTTTCTCGATCAGCCCCGTATAAAAATAAATGGATCCTCCTGGGACCGCGAAGGCGTTGAGTTGAGAGTCCTCGACCACAAAAAAACGATAATCAAAGGGCTGCGGTCCCATCGCCGATAAAATTCGCTGTCCGATCCGTGCGATGTAGCGCTCAACTTCCGGATGGCTGACGAACTTGAGATGCTTTTTAGCTTCGCGGCGAAATTCCCGACTGATTCGGGTCTCCTCGTCCTCGCTCGGCTGGCTGATCGAAGGTACCGGGGGAATATAGCTGCTGCAGCTGCTCGCCAGCATGACGAGCGACAGGACGGACGCACACCCGACCTGCCAGGGCGGAACGTGGCGAGCGCGGCGGTTCATTGCAGAATTATAGAGAGTGCCGAACAGGTGATCAATAGACCGCCCGGCCATCAGGGTTGACGATGAAGTGGATAGCTCATATCCTCTGGCGGAAGTAAACGGCCGAGGTACGCCCGATGGCGAGCAAATTCGCAGTTCCATCCGACAAACTGACGTGGCGTTGCGATCTAGCGTTTCTCCCGTTCACTTGCACCGCCGATATGACCCCTTTAGAGGATTTTATCGGCCAGGAGCGGGCCATTCGCGCGATTCAGTTTGGTCTCGGAGTGGACAAGCCCGGGTTTAACATCTTTGTGACCGGTTTAACGGGCACCGGGAAGACCAGCATCATCAAGGCGTTTCTGAAAAAAATAACCAGCGAACGCACCCATCCGGAAACCGATACCGACGTTCCCGAAGA
The DNA here is from genome assembly GCA_035762645.1 of Binatia bacterium. Lineage (GTDB taxonomy): Bacteria > Desulfobacterota > Binatia > UBA9968 > UBA9968 > DASTOD01. The sequence goes on from DASTOD010000541.1 coordinate 9,299, forward strand.
TTGGTGTTATGTCTACAACTTCAGCGATCCCGACCGGCCTTACGCACTGAAGATCCGCCGCGGATGGGGTAAAGTCCTCAAGACGGATATGGAGCAGTTGATTCAAAATTTGCAGCGTGAAGCGAAGAAAATGTTCGAAAGCGATGAATTCGCCCAGCAGCGCCAAGCCATGGTTGAAACAGTTCAGAAAAGACAGCAGGAGATGATGGCCGCGCTCATGGAAGAGGCAAACCAGAGCCGTTTTGCGCTGCGTGTGACGCCCTCCGGAATCGTGTTGATCCCGACCAAGGATGGAAAACCGATGCAGGAGGATGACTATCTGGCATTGCCGGCTGATGAAAAAAAGCGTTTGGAGGAGAGCCGAGGGCAGATCGAAAAGAAGGTCGACGAAACCTTACGCGAAGGAAAAAAGTTGGAGCGTGAGATTGCCGAAAAGCTCAAGACCGCTGAAACAGGGGCAGTTGACTACTTGGTGCGGATTCCGTTGGCCGATCTCAAAGAAAAGTACCGGCAATATCCGAAGGTGATTGCCTATCTCGATGGCGTCCGCGACCATATCCTGAATGACCTGCAGCGCTTCACGGGCGCCGACGGGGGTCTGCACGGCGGTCCGATGGTGCCGCTCCAGATGTCCGAACCGATCACCGATCCGTTTCTCCCCTATCGAGTCAATGTTTTCGTGGACAACAGTGACACCCAGGGACCGCCCATCGTCGTGGAGACCAACCCGAGTTACCATAACTTGTTCGGTGTGGTGGAGAAAAAGCCCATTGTTGGAGGCTACGTCACCGATTTTACTCTAATCAAGGCCGGTTCCATCAGCCGAGCCAATGGCGGTTATCTGGTTCTGTACGACCGAGATGTCCTAGCCAATCCGGGTGTTTGGGAGGCGCTGCAAAGGGTCATCAAAAACCGCGAGTTGCGAATTGAAGAGCCCGGGACATTTTTCGGTTGGCTGCCTCCTCAGGGTCTTCGACCCGAGCCCATAGCCACCGATACCAAGGTGATCATGATCGGCGACCCGCATCTTTACCGTACGCTTGCCCTGCTGGACCCGGACTTTCGCGAAACCTTTAAAGTTAAAGCAGACTTCGACTATCAAATCGATCGGTCCCAGGAGAACATTGTCGCGTTCGCGTGTTTCGTTAGCGACTACTGCAACCGGGAGGGGCTGCGGCATTTCGATTCGACCGGAGTTGCCAGAGTCATCGAGCATTGCGCGAGGCTTGTTGAGGATCAAAGCAAGCTCTCCACGCGCTTCAGCGATACGGTCGACTTACTCGTTGAGTCGGACTATTGGGCGGGTAAGGAGAAAAGCGAGTTGGTTTCCAAGAACCATGTCGAGCGCGCGATCCTAGAGAAGACTTTTCGCTTAAATCTCATTGAAAAACGTTTACAGGAGTTAATCGCCGAAGGGACCCTCCTCGTGGACGTGGACGGCGCCGTTGTAGGGCAGGTCAACGGCTTGGCGGTCTATCAAATGGGCGATTTTAGTTTCGGCAAGCCGGCCCGTATCACTGCCAAGACGTTTATGGGGCGCGGCGGCATTATCAATATCGAGCGCGAGTCGAAGCTGAGCGGTAACAGCCATGATAAGGGCGTGCTGATCTTGAGCGGCTACCTGGGCGGCAAGTACGCGCAAGAGCGACCGCTCTCGCTTTCCAGCAGCATCTGCTTTGAGCAGTCCTACGACGGCGTTGACGGCGACAGCGCCTCCTCAACGGAACTTTATGCGATTCTTTCGAGTCTTTCCGGCATTCCGATTAAGCAGGGCAT
>DASTOD010000542.1:0-36718 GCA_035762645.1 Binatia bacterium
ATAGGGTATTTGTTGCTCCTCGAGAAAAGCCGCGACCTCCACCACCCCTTCAAATAGGCTCATCCAGCTCGCTTTCGCGTCTGTTTTGCATAACGTCGCAACGCCTTGCGCACTTGCCAGAGAAGTGGCGATGGTTCGGATCTCTCACCGCCAGAGTTTGCGGCAACCGTCATAGATTCGTAAATGGCGGCCGACTGATCGGCTGTAAGAAAGGCTAAAGAACGAAACCGTTCTCTTTCGATGAGAGAGGAGGCCTTCCTGTGGCCCCGAAGCCAATCTCTTACTTTGGTTCTGTCCAATTTCGATTTCACGATTCGTAAGGCCACGCCTGGCCATCAAGCAAATTTTACGTAATACGTGCGGAGCTGACAAGCGTAAATCCATGCCGTCATCCTACCCTCTCCAAAACGGACGAGGGAAATGGAAGATAGGAACAACGTCGGGCGATGGCCGAACCTACGCGCCTTTGCGCTTTTTCAACTCTTCGATGAGCTGGGGAATGACTTTAAAGACATCGCCGACCACCCCGAAGTCGGAGTACTGAAAGATGGGCGCGTCGGGATCTTTGTTGATGGAGATAATGGTTTTCGAAGTCTTCATGCCGGAGAGGTGTTGGACGGCGCCGGAAATGCCGCAGGCGATATAAAGGTCTGGCTTGACGGTTTTTCCCGTCTGACCGATCTGCATCGCGTACGGCACCCATCCGGCATCCACCGCGGCGCGCGTGGCGCCGACCGCGCCGCCGAGCAGTTCGGCCAGTTGCTGCAACATGGCGAAGTTTTCCTCGCCTTTGAGCCCGCGGCCGCCGGAGACGATGGCCTTGGCGCCGTCGAGCTGCGGACCTTCACGCTTTACCGCCACGCGCTCTTTCATGTGGATTTTCCGGAGCGCTTCGTCGGCAGCCGCCGGCACTTCCTCGACGGATAGGGTCTGCTCGTTGGTCTTCGGCTCGAAAGATTTCGGGCGCACCAACAGCAGTTTCGTTCCCTGACTGACTAACGTGCTGGTATTCTGATAGCTGGCGCCGAGCGCGGGAATCGTGGCTTCCACGGTTCCGTCTTTCAACTCGAAATCGCCGACATCCGTGATCGCGCCGCAGTCCAGTCTCGCGCTCAAGTTGGCGGCCAAGTCGCGTCCGGCGTAACTGGAAGCGAACAGCATTACCGCAGGTTGGTATTTCTGAATCAGCCCGGCGACCGTCTCCACCGCCGGGAGCGTCAAGTAGTCACGATAGATCGGATCGCTGGATCGATAGATCTTGCTAGCGCCGTACTTGGCTAGCGTTTGCGCGGCGTCATCCGGAGCAGGCCCGAGAAGCACGGCCTCTCCTCTTCCGACCTCCGTTGCCTTGGTCAGCATCTCGAGCGTGATCGGGGTAATTTTATTGTCGCTAAGCTCTGCGTAAACCCAAATTGCGTCCGCCACTAAATCACCTTGATTTCAGCAAGGAAGTCGGCGATCTGTTTGCCGCCATCGCCCTCGTCGGTGACGACCCTCCCGCTCTGGCGCTTCGGCGGCCGGCCGACCGTCAAGACTTTTTCTCTCGCCCCCTTCTCGCCCACTTGGTCCGCCGGCAAGCCGAGGTCGGCCGCCGTATAAACTTTGATCTCTTTTTTCTTGGCCGCCATGATCCCTTTGAGCTGTGGATAGCGCGGCTCGTTGATGCCGCTCGTTACGGTGACCAGGGCCGGTAGCGGGGCCTCCACCACGTCATAACCTGTCTCACTCTGGCGTTTGATCGTAAGCTGGTTGCCGTCCACGGATATTTCTCTGGCGAAAGTGACCGGCGGTATGCCGAGGAAATAGGCGATCTGGCCCGGCACGATGCCCGAGTAGCTGTCACTGCTCTCGGTGGCGCAGATCACCAGATCAAAGGACTGCTTCTTGATGGCAGCGGCCAAGATTTTAGCTGTTGCCAGGGTGTCGGAGCCCGCGACCGCGTCATCCAAGACATGTACGGCAGACGCCGCTCCCATCGCCAGAGCATTTCTGATCCCGATGGTGACATCACTGATGCCCATGGTAATCAGCGTCACCGTCCCCCCGTGCTTCTCGGTCAGGCGCAGCCCTTCTTCCACCGCGCTCGCCGCGGCGGGATCGAGTTCGTGCGCCACCCCCTTACGCACCATCCGTTTGGTGTTGGGATCGATCTCGATTGTTACCGAGCTGGCTGGGATGACTTTGCCACAGACAACGATATCCAAAGACTCGTTCTCCCGGAGCGAAAAAAAGGCGCTATTCTTTATAGATACAACGAAGGCGCCTATGGCATCAAGGCGCCTTCTGAACGGAGCGGTTACTCAACGAAAAGAGTCGCTCGCGAGCGGCTTACGACAGCCACTCCTTCACTTTTCCTTCCATGACAACGTCGAGAATCTCCCGGCAATCGTCGATCGCCTTATCGACGATCTTAGGATCGTCTTTAAGATGCGGCATGGCGGAATTCACCGCCCCTTTGAGAGCCTGGATAAACTCTTTGAACTGCTGATCTAATGCCTCGGTATTCGGCGCTGGTTGCATCATATTCTCCTCAGGCCGCTTCGCTGTCTCGAGTTCCGAGTTCCGTGTTTCGAGTTAAACCCGAAACCCGAGACACGAGACACGAAACTAGACCTGGTTCTTACATATAGAGCCGGCCTTTGTTCGGATCGGGGAGCTGAAGACCCATCTGTAAAATCAGAGCGTCGACCTCATCCTTATATTGCTGGCGCGCCACCGCGTTGGGCCGTCGCTTCAACCCCCAGTGGATGTAGCGCTCTGAGCGGTATGACTTGCTGTTGCCAAACATGTCGAGGCCCTTGGCGTACCAATAATCCACCGCCCTCTGAATTCGTTCTTTGGCTTCTCCTCCCTTTGCCGCGCATTCGGCCGTACAGTTGGTGCCGAAGTCAATGTGCCCTTCCTCCTCGCGGATCACCTGGGGATCTTCCACCACGCGGGCGAGAGGTCGATAGGAGCAATCGATAAACTCTTCCAGCTGGAAGCGCCCGACGCGGTCAATGAGAAACCCGAAAACGGAAAAGTCTTCCCAGGTCTTGATCGTCCCACGAAATGCTTCGACATATCTTTCCTGGTTGGGCCGGCTGAGCACATAGGACACATCGACGCCGATATCCCCCGCGCACTTGGCCATTTTTCTATAGTGGTCCATTTCCTCGGCCGCCGTGCGCGCAACGATGAGCTGGTCGAGCTTGCTGGGCGCGTTGGGTAAGATGTCCTTCACGTAAAGGTTAGGGCCGCCGATTTCGCAATCGGCCTGGATGGCCAGAACACGCCGGAGGAGATCCTGGTATTCTGGATCCTGCTTGTCGAAATCTTTCAGTTCTATCTTTTCACTGAACATTGAGCCCTCCTTTAGGCCTTCACGACACCTTTAGTTCATCGATTTCATTAACAAAAGGAGGCGGATAAATCAACCGCGGGTGCGCCTATGAACTCGCCTTTACTTGAAATAACTTCTAAACTAGACTCCGCCCACCGACAGGAGCTTTAACTGATGACTGCTAATATTTCGTTGCTGACCGATCTCTATCAGCTGACGATGGCTCAAAGCTATTTTGATAACCGCCGCTTTCAGCCCGCCACATTCAGCCTGTTCATCCGCGCCTACCCGCCGAACCGAGGCTATTTTGTCTCGGCCGGATTGAAGGATGTTCTGGATTTTCTCGAACAATTCGGGGTGGATTCCGCCGGCATCGATTATCTCCACTCGCGCCGGCTATTCAGCGACGATTTTTTGGATTTTCTAAAAACAGTCAAATTCACCGGCGAGGTCTGGGCGATTCCCGAAGGCCGGCTTTTTTTTAAGGACGAGCCTGTACTCGAAGTCACCGCGCCGATCATCGAAGCGCAGCTTTTCGAAACCTTCATTATCAACCAGATCAACCTGCAATCGCTGATTGCCACCAAGGCGGCGCGCTGCGTCGATGCCGCGAAGGGCCGGGCGCTTGTTGATTTTTCGCTGCGTCGGACGCATGGCACGGACGCCGGAATGAAGGTCGCGCGCGCAAGCTATATCGCTGGATTCGCGGGAACCAGCAATGTCAAAGCGGGCCAACAATACGGCATCCCGATTGTGGGAACGATGGCCCATTCCTTCGTTTCCAGCTTCGAGAGCGAGATCGAGGCATTCCGGGCTTTCGTTGCGAGCTTCCCCCATCATTCGATTCTCCTGATCGACACCTACGACACGATTGCCGGCGCGCACAAAGCCGTGGCGGTGGCGAAGGAGATGGCCGCCCGCGGCCAGCGCCTCCAGGGCGTGCGCATCGACAGTGGCGATCTTGCGCAACTTGCGTTCGAAGTGCGCAACATTCTCGACTCCGCCGGCTGCCAAGATGTCAAGATCATCGGCAGCGGCGGCCTTGATGAATATGACCTGGCCGAGTTTTCCACCGCCGGCGTCCCTTACGACAGCTACGGCGTCGGCACCAAAATGGGAGTTTCGGCCGACGCTCCCTGGTTTGACATGGCGTACAAGCTCGTGGAGCACGATGATCGCCCCGTATTGAAGCTCAGCCCGGGCAAGGTCTCTTGGCCGGGAAAGAAACAGGTTTTTCGAGCGCGCAATGGGAAAAACCGCCTGGAGAAGGACGTCGTCGGGTTGCGGGAAGAAAATATCTCGGGGGCGGAGCCGCTGTTGCAAAAAGTGATGGCCGGGGGAAAACGCATCGTCGCGTGCCCGACTCTCGAGGCGACGAAGGCCATTTTTATCTCTGAATTTAAAAAACTTTCTGAACCGATAAAGGCGATCCGCGGCCCCGCTTCGTACCCGGTAGAAATCAGTCCAGGACTGAAGGAACTGACCGATGAGGTCGTGCGCCGACTCGCCGCGCCCCAGAAGGGAAGATAATCGAAGATAGAGAAGAGAGAATCGCAGATCGCCACAATCGAAGAATCGCGATCTGCTATCCTCGATCTGCGATCATAAGACCTAGAACTTGATAACCGCCGCCCCCCAGGCAAATCCCGCACCGAAAGCGTTCAGCAAGACAATGTCCCCTTTGTGAATCCGGCCCTGCCGTTTTGCCTCATCCAGGGCGACCGGGATCGAAGCCGCCGAGGTATTGCCGTACTTGTCTAAGTTGACCACGACCCTATCCATCGGTACGTCAAGCCTTTCCGCGAGCGCGACAATGATGCGCTGGTTGGCCTGGTGCGGAATGATCAGTGACAGCTGGCCGACGCCGACCCCCGCCTCAGCCAGCGCTTCACGGCTGATGTCTTCCATCGATCGAACGGCGATTTTGAAGACCTCCTTACCGTTCATGGTTATCGTGTGTTCGTTGTTTTGCACCGTCGCCAACCGGGCGGGTTTCAAAGATCCTCCCGCCGGGACGTAGAGCTGTTTCACATACGAGCCGTCGGTGCGGAGTTTTGTACTGAGGATGCCGTTCTGACCATTCTCTGAAGCGCCGAGCACCACCGCTCCTGCACCGTCACCGAATAGAATGCATGTCGTGCGGTCTTGCCAGTTGAGGAGCCGGCTGAGCGCGTCGGAGCCGACCACCAAGACATGGCGGACCTTGCCGGTGCGAACAAATGAGTCGGCGACTAATAGGGCATTCAGAAAACCCGAACAGGCGGCGTTCACATCGAATGAAAAAGCGTTGCGCGCCCCGAGCATATCCTCGAGGACGCAGGCAGAACTGGGAAAGGGATAGTCCGGCGTCACCGTCCCCATCACGATCGCATCGAGATCTTTGGGCTGGATTCGGGCGTCCTCGAGCGCGCGCCGAGCGGCGTGAAAGGCCATATCGGCGTTCCCCTTTCCCTCTTCCAATACTCGCCTTTGCTTGATGCCGGTCCGTACCGTGATCCATTCGTCGCTGGTGTCGACCCTCTTTTCGAGATCTTTGTTCGTGACGATCTTGGCCGGCAATTCTGACCCCGTGCCCAAAATCACACTTCGCCTTTGTGCTCCGCTCATTCAGCCCTCCTGAAGACAATGCAGGCATTCGTGCCGCCAAAGCCGAAAGAGTTGGAAAGCGCCACGCGGATGTCCGTTTTGCGGGCCTGATTCGGCGTATAATCGAGATCACACTGAGGATCACGATTCTCATAGTTTATGGTCGGCGGTATGATGCCGTTTTTGAGCGCCAGGACCGAAAACAGTCCTTCCACCGCGCCCGCCGCACCCAGCAGATGCCCGGTCATCGACTTCGTCGAGCTGACAGCGAGCTTGAAGGCATGTTCGCCAAAAACTTTCTTGATCGCCTGCGTCTCGTTGAGATCGTTGTACTCGGTCGAAGTGCCATGGGCATTGATGTAGTCCACGTCGCTCGGCGCCAGGCCCGCATCTTTCAAGGCCAGCCCCATGCAGCGCGCAGCTCCTTCCCCCTCCGGGGCCGGCGCCGTCATGTGGTGCGCATCGCCATTGGCGCCGTAACCGACAACTTCGGCATAGATCTTGGCTCCTCGCCTGAGCGCGCTCTCCCTTTCTTCCAAGATCAAGATGGCCGAGCCCTCCGCGATAATGAAGCCGTCCCGGTCCCTGTCGAATGGACGGCTCGCCCGCTCCGGCTCATCGTTGCGCGTCGACAGCGCTTTCATCGCGCTGAACCCGCCCACTCCGAGCGGAGTGATCGCCGATTCGGCTCCGCCGGCAATCATGGCGTCCTGCAAGCCACGGCGAATCAGATGGAAAGCCTCGCCGATGGCGTGAGTGCCGGACGCGCAGGCCGATGTCGGAGTCCAGTTCACGCCCTTGGCGCCATGGCGGATAGCGATCTGTCCGGGCGCAAGGTTGGAAATGACTTTAGGAATGAAGAAAGGAGAAATTTTCCGCGGGCCGCCTTCGAGGTAAGCGCGCTCGGTCAGCTCGATCGTGTCGATGCCGCACAATCCAACGCCGACAATAACGCCCACGCTCTCGGCTTGCCCTGGATCGACTTTAAATCCGCTGTCCTCCATCGCCATGGCCGCGGCGGCAACGCTGTACTGAATAAAGAGATCCATTTTCTTGATCTCTTTCGCCTCGATGAAATCTTCGGCGCGGAAGTCGGGAACTTGCCCGGCGATACGAGACGGAAACGCCTCGACGTCTGGGAAACGGTCGATGCGCCGGATACCGGAACGGCCGGCAACCAATGCTTGCCAATTTTGTTGCACGCCGGTTCCCAGAGGACTCACAATGCCCAGACCCGTCACCACAACTCTCCGCGGTTCAACTGTCGTCACAGTCATCTCCAATTTTGAGGTTAATAGATAAAACAGTCCGGCGAGACCGTCAATAGTTTCTTTTAACGGTATTTCTCGTGAACTTGCTGAATCTTGCGCACGACGGGGCCGATGCGGTCGTCTGCCGGAGCCGTGGGAGGATCGTTCTGTCGTTTCTGCTGCATCGTGTTTAGCACCGCCGCCACCGAATTCTGAAGCCCGGCAAGATCATATCCGCCCTCAAGCAGAAAAGCGATTTTCCCGCCCGCGCAGTCCTCGGCAAGCCCGAGCAGCTGCTGCGCCATTCCGGCAAACCCTTCTTCTGTCACCGCCATGCCACCCAGAGGATCCCGTCGATGCGGATCGAATCCGGCGGAAACCAAAACCCATTCCGGCGCGAAACGCTTTACGGCGGGGGCGACAATGTCCCTGAACACACGAAGGTACTCCCCGTCGCCGCAGCCCGCGGGAAGGGGAATATTCAACGTGAAGCCTTCGCCGTGCGCAGCTCCCACCTCGCCAATCGCGCCGGTGCCCGGATAGAACGGATATTGATGGGTGGAGATGAACAGCACGGACGGATCGTCGTAGAAAGCGCTCTGGGTCCCATTACCGTGGTGAACGTCCCAATCGACGATGGCAACTTTCTGCTTGGCGTAGCGGCGCTGAAGATAGCGCGCGCCGATGGCGATCGTGTTGAACAAGCAAAATCCCATGGCGCGGCTTGGCAAAGCGTGGTGTCCCGGCGGCCGCACCAGCGCAAAGCCGTTTCGGTTTTGGCCGGCTTCAATAGAATCCAGCAAACCCAGAAGACCTCCGACGGCCAACAGAGCGGTGCCGAAGGAATCGCGGCAAACAACGGTATCGCCGTCGAGCGCAAACTGATTCACTTTCGAAGTGGATTCGACCAGCGCCACGTATTCGGCGCCATGGCAAGCCTCGACGTCGGCCCGGCTGGCGGATTGTGGAGGCAGCAGCTCAAATTTCTGATGATCGAGGCTTTGCGCCAGGTCCAGAAGCACGCCCACTCGTTCCGGCCTTTCCGGGTGCCCCGCACCAGGCTGGTGCTTGAGGAAGTCTCGATCGATGACGACCGCAGAACGCTTCATCGCAAGACCATGAAATTTACCACCCCGGGGTGCAACTCACAAGCGACCGGCCTTACGGCGAAAGGCCGAGAATAGAGGATTGAGACTCGAGCATTGCCATCTTCTATCATCGATCTTCTATCCTCGGCCCCGTAAGTGCGCCGATCGCCGTTTTCACCGCGATCCGCGCCTATTGCCAACCGGTCTGAAATTATCTAGCTTAGCGCTGGAGGTTGGTTATGTTCGGCATCGGCATGCCCGAGCTGCTGCTGATTTTGGCCGTGGCCCTTGTCGTTCTTGGGCCGAAGAAGCTCCCCGAGCTGGCGCGCGCGCTTGGCAAGGGAATGGCGGAATTTCGCCGCGCCACAGACGAGCTCAAGGACGAGTTTCACAAGATCGAGCGCGAGGTCGAAGACTCCTCGGAACCGGCCACGCCCCAGAGCGATCCTGTGCTCAAGAACCCGCCCGAAGCTCCTGCAGTCTCAGATCCGGCCTCCTCCTCCGAAAAGAAGTGAGCCACCGTCAAAGTAAAGGGCCGGCTACCGACCTGCAGATGCCCTTTACTTCTCATCTGGCAGAGCTTCGTTCCCGTCTCATCAAGTGCTGCCTGGCGGTCGCGGCCGCTTTTGCCGCCTGCTTTGCCGTCGCGGAACAGATTTTCGCGCTCCTGGCGGCTCCACTGCGCCGCCTAGATATTTCCGGACTGACGCTCATCGGCACTAGCGTATCCGAAGCTTTTCTGACCAAAATCAAGATTTCGTTCGCCGCCGCCCTCATTGTCGCCTTGCCGGTTCTGTTGTGGCAGGCCTGGCAATTCGTCGCTCCGGGACTCTACGAACATGAAAAACGATACACCCGCAGTTTCGTCTTTTTCGGCTCTCTCCTGTTTCTTGCCGGCGCAACATTTTGTTATGTCGTCGTCGTCCAGCTTGGTCTCCATTTTCTTCTGCTGAGATATGAAGCTATCCAGGTGGAGCCCTTGATCCGGATGGCCGACTATCTTTCGCTCGTGTCCCGGCTGGTTTTGGCCTTTGGGGTGATGTTCGAATTGCCGGTAGTCGCGTTCTTTCTTTCCCGAATCGGCTTGATCGATCATCGTTTGTTGATCCGTCAGAGCCGCTACGCGGTCGTTGGCATGGCCATATTGGCGGCGGTTCTGACCCCGCCTGACTTGATTTCTCAGGTGCTGTTGATGATTCCGCTCGGCCTTCTTTACGGGATCAGCATCGGCGTCGCCTACATCGCCCGCCGCGGCGGCGAAGGAGCGGTGTGAAAAACTCCGAACGAAATCGACGGGGTCCCGATGGATGCGGGCGATCAAGCGGTTGTCAGACGAGGAACGAGATTGCCGTTGTTGTCGTCGTTGATGAAGACACAGGCGGCGAACACCGTGGTCCACAGCCCGTCCTTGTTGCCGATGGCGGATTGGGTGATATTGGAAGTACGCACGATCTTGCCCGACATTTTGAAAAGATTTTCCCGCTCGTCCCAAGCGGTGTCGGGATCAAACTCGATGCCCAAGGTCGTTGCGAGCATGCTGGCCGCCAGGTCTTCGGCGTACTCGCCGGCCTTTTCTTCCGTTTCGCCGAACGAATGGTGTTCCGACAGGTATCCGTATTGTTCCTGGTCCGCAGGGATGGCAACGCCTACGGACGCCGCCACTAAACGGTTCGGCTCGTTCGTGCTCTCGCGGTCGTAAACGCAAAAGACGATCTCGCCCGGCCGCAACAGCTTTGTACCTTCCTCTTTGGGTATTCGTTTACAGAACGGTGGGTAGATGCTCGATACCAGAACCAGGTTGCAGTACGCCAGTCCCGCGGTTCGCAGCGCGAGCTCAAAAGACGCCAACCTTTCCTTGTGGACGCCGACGCCCTTGGTAAAAAAACACTTCTTCGGAATCATTTTTTGTCGTCTATAACATGAAAGAAATTTGCTGACAAGAATCTTGTCGCGAAAAACAGCTTTTTTTTGTCGTTGCCCCGAGACGTCGGGACGAACCTGCTAAAAAATTTCCAAAGAGCCACCGAAAGCCGCGGCTGTAACCGGACGCGATCAGGTTTTACTCCACGATCGCCAGCACGGCGCCCGCCTCGACCGCTTCTCCAGGCTTGATCCTGATGGCCGTCACCTTGCCCGTGATCGGGCTCCGCACTTCATTTTCCATCTTCATCGCTTCGACGATCACCAGGCCCTGCCCTTTTTCCACAGCGTCTCCTTCCGAGACCAGCACCGCTATGACTTTGCCCGGCATGGGCACCGAGATTTTTTGCTGCCCCTGCAGTTCGGCGCCCGATTGGGCGCCGCCGACCCGGACCCGTCGCTCATCGACGAGGTGAACGCGATAGTTGCGTCCATCGACCAGCACCCGATATTCGTCTTCGGTATTGTCAACCTCGATCTCGAAGGAACGATTGTTGACGATCAGGGAATAGTTGGTGCGGCCCGTTTTCTTGCCGTCGACCAGAAACTCGTTGCCGTCGACCGTGATCCGATAGAGATCCTTGCCGATCTCTTCGATGTCAACGGTGTAATTTTCTTCTCCGAATTTGGCGATAAAGGCCATGGCGGCGCGCTCAGGACCGTTTCCAGCGCTGGCCGCCAAACCCCGCAGCGTTTCTGAGCGATCTTCGCTTCCCCTGCTCGCGCCATTTGGACGGCTCAGCGGCGCCTTTGGCCAATAACTGCAAGGCTCTCTCGTGCTCGCGGTGAAGAGCGGCAATGGCCGCCGAAGCCAGGGCAATTTCTTTGTGGGGATAGAGCTCGTCTCGGCTCCTGAACCGATACTCCTGATCGATGAAGCCGGTACTGAAGTCGCCGGACATGAACCGCGGATGGCGCAAGATCCACTGATGGAAGGAGATATTGGTCTTGATCCCCCTGATTTGATACTCCCGAAGCGCGCGCCGCATGCGCAGGATGGCTTCGACGCGGTTTTCTCCCCAGGTGATCAACTTCGCGATCATCGGATCATAGTAAATCGGGACCTCCGCTCCTTCGTACACGCCGCAGTCGTTGCGCAACCCGAGACCTTCCGGCAGTCGCAGTCCCTCGATCTTGCCGGGGCACGGCATAAAATCATTCTCCGGATCCTCGGCATAGATCCGGCACTCGATCGCGTGGCCGGTCTGGGTGATATGCCGCTGCCGCCAGGGCAAATAGCCGCCGGCCGCCACCTCGATCTGGGCTTTGACCAGGTCGATCCCGATGACCCGCTCGGTCACCGCGTGCTCGACCTGAAGGCGGGTGTTCATCTCGAGAAAATAAAAATTCTGCTCCTGATCGAGCAGGAACTCTAATGTTCCCGCTCCGACGTAACCGACCGCCCGGGCGCCCTGCAGCGCAATACGCCCGATCCGCCGTCTCGTGCGGTCGTCAAGACCGGGCGCCGGGGATTCCTCGATGACTTTTTGGTGCCGGCGCTGAATGGAACATTCGCGGTCATAAAGATGGATGACCCTGCCGTATTTGTCGGCCAGGATTTGAATTTCGATGTGCCGCGGTTTTTCTATGTATTTCTCGACGTAGAGTCTCGGGTCGCCAAACGAAGAGGCCGCCTCCGATCGAACCGCGCGATAGGCCGATGAAACCTCGCGCGTCGAGCGGACCAGCCGTAAACCTTTGCCGCCACCTCCCGCCACTGCCTTGAGCATAAAAGGATAGCCGATAACTTGCGCGGTCTGCAGGATCTCTTCTTCGGAATTGAGGATTCCATCCGAGCCCGGAATGATGGGCACGCCCGCCGCCTTCATAATTTCACGGCCTTTGACTTTGTCGCCCATCTGCTCGATGACTTGCGCCGACGGACCGATGAACACCAGGCCTTCCTTTTCGCAGCGCAGCGCAAATTCAGGATTTTCGGCTAGAAAACCGTAGCCGGGATGAACCGCTTCGGCGCCGCTTTTCTTGGCGACTTCCATGATGCGATCGATTGCAAGATAGCTTTGCGTGGATGGCGACGGACCGATCGGATAAGCGTAGTCCGCATACTTCACGTGAAGGGATTCACGATCGGCTTCCGAATAGACCGCGATGGTTTCAATGTCGAGCTCACGACAGGCACGCGCGATGCGAACGGCGATTTCGCCCCGGTTGGCGATCAGGACACGCTTGAACATCGGAGTGCAGACACTAGCGAACCCGTAGACGACCTGTAGGGGCGGGTTTGAAACCCGCCCTACAGGGGTATATTTCCATGCTTTTTCGGCGGATTTTGCACCTGCTTGTTCTTCAGCATTTCGAGCGAACGAATCAATATTGGGCGCGTGTCTTCGGGATATATCACCGCATCGATATACCCCGTCTCGGCCGCTTTGAATGGGTTGGCAAAGGTCTGGCGATAATGCTGGACCATCTCATCGCGGGCTTTTGCCTGATTTTCAGCGCGTTGGAGCGCCTCGCGAAAAATGATATTGATCGCGCCTTCCGGACCCATGACGGCGATTTCGCCCGTAGGATAGGCGAGGTTGACATCGCCGCGCAGATGCTTGCTGGACATGACGATGTACCCGCCGCCGTACGCTTTGCGCGTCACGATAGTGACTTTCGGCACCGTCGCCTCGGCGTAGGCGTAAAGCAGCTTGGCGCCGTGACGAATGATCCCCTCATACTCTTGCGTGATGCCGGGTAAAAAGCCGGGAACGTCGACAAACGTCACCAATGGGATGTTGAAGCAATCGCAAAAGCGGATGAACCGCGCCGCTTTGACCGAGGCATTAATATCCAAGCACCCGGCCAAGCTGGCGGGCTGGTTCGCCACGAGGCCCACCGAGCGACCGCCCAAACGCGCGAAGCCGACAAGAATATTCGGCGCGAACTCACTCTGCACTTCGTAAAAGTAACCCTCGTCCACGACCGCCCTAATCAACTCCTTCATGTCGTACGGGCGATTGGGGTTGTCGGGCACCAAGTCTCTAAGCCTTTTGTCGCGGCGCAGCGGATCATCGTCGGTCGGACGAAACGGCGGGTCCTCTTGATGGTTGCTCGGCAAGAAGCCCATGAGTTCCCGGATCATGAGCAGGCAGTCCTTTTCGGTATTCGCCGTGAAGTGGCAAACGCCGCTTTTGCTGCCGTGGGTCTCGGCGCCGCCCAAGTGTTCCTTCGTGACCTCCTCGTGAGTTACGGCCTTAATGACCTCCGGGCCGGTGATGAACATGTAGCTATTGGTCTTTACCATGAAAATGAAATCCGTGATCGCCGGAGAATAGACCGCTCCGCCGGCGCACGGTCCCATGATGGCCGACATTTGCGGCACCACGCCGGACGCCATTACATTCCTGTGAAAAATTTCGCCGTAGCCGGCCAGGCTCGTTACCCCTTCCTGAATTCGCGCGCCGCCGGAATCGTTGATGCCGATGATCGGCGCCCCGTTTTTCATCGCCAGATCCATCACCTTGCAGATTTTGTCCGCAACGACGCCGCTCAAGCTGCCGCCAAACACCGTGAAATCCTGCGAAAAAACATACACCAGCCGGCCGTCGATGGCGCCGTAGCCGGTGACCACCGCGTCGCCGAGAAATTTTTGCTGGTCCATGCCGAAATCGGTGCACGTATGGGTTCGGAAACGATCGGTCTCGACAAAACTGCCGCTGTCGAGCAGGATATCGAGACGCTCCCGCGCGAGCATCTTTCCCTGCTCATGTTGGCGGCGAGCGCGCAACTCTCCACCGCCGGCCTCGGCCTGCTGGTTTAACTCGCGAAACTTTTCGAAATTATTGGCCGCCATGAAAAAAGGAGTTACCTTGAAGCAAACTCGGGCTTGTATCACTACAAAGTGCGCGCATCATAACAGAAGAGCCCTAGGTGTCAACAGAAACGGCCGCGTGTACCTTGCAGTTGCGCGGTGAAATTGCTAGCGTTTAAGTTCATGTTCGAAGCCAAAAGCCCGCCCAAAAAACTCAAAGCCGCGACGGCGGAAAAGAACTCGCGAAAACTGCGCAACGACCAGGCCATCCTTCTCGTTTCTGCCAGCGAAGGCGATTCCAACATGCTCTATGCCGTCGGCTTTTTCGTACCCGATCCGTTCATTTTCTTCGAACACAAAGGAAAAAAATTCGTCGTGATGAGCGATCTGGAGATCGATCGAGCGAAGAAACAGGCTCGCGTCGATCGCGTCCTCTCGTTGTCCGTCTATCAGCGAAAGCTCCGCCGGCTGGGCAAACAGAGCCCGAACCTGGCCGACGTTCTGGACCTGCTCTTCCGCGAACGAGGCATTCGGTCGCTTGTCGTTCCCGCCAATTTCGCGGCGCTCCTCGCGGATCAGCTACGGGCCAAAGGTTTCAGCGTACAGATCAAGCGCGATCCCTTTTTCGCAGACCGGGAAATCAAATCGGTCGAGGAGGTGAAAAGCATTACCGAATCCCTGCGGGTGGCAACACTCGGTCTGGAAGCTGGAATCCGCGCGCTGAAGAGAGCGAAGATCGGGCGTGACGGTTATCTCCACCTCAACGGCTCTCGGCTGACTTCGGAGGCTTTAAAGACCGCCGTCAACACGGCGATCATGGCGCAGGGCTGGCTGCCCAGCCACACGATCATTTCATCGGGCAACCAGTGTGTTGATCCGCATCATGAAGGCAGCGGGCCGATAAAGGCGCACGCCTCCATCGTCTTCGACATCTTTCCTCGTTCGCAGAGGACTGGTTACTTCGGCGATCTCAGCCGAACCGTCGTTCGTGGCCGTGCGTCCGACAAGCTCAAAGAGATCTACGCCACCGTCCAGGCGGGGCAGCAGCTCGGCTTTGAGATGATCCGCGACGGCGTCAACGGGAGAGAGATCCACCAAAAAATCCTGGCTCTGTTCGCGGCGCGGGGGTTCCCTACCGGAAGAATCAACGGCAGAATGCAGGGGTTCTTCCATGGCACCGGGCATGGCTTGGGGTTGGATATTCACGAGCCGCCGCGGATCGCGCCGGTGGAAGCGACTTTGCGCGCGGGACATGTGGTGACCGTGGAGCCCGGACTTTACTATCTCGGAATCGGCGGCGTGCGTCTCGAAGACGTCGTCCTGGTCACGGCCAAGGGCAATCGGAACCTGACGGATTGCCCGCAGTTTCTCGAAATCTGACCGAATCTCCTCAACCCGTTACTCTCCTCGCAGAATAGCCCGTCGGAAAACCGCAGTGAGCCGGCGCCATATATAATGGATATTCACGACAAGAGAATCACCGCGCTGATCTCGGCTCTGGCCGATTCCGACAAGACCAAAATTCGTGCCGCAGTCGATGCGCTCGTGGCTCTGGCCGCTGATTCGGCCGGCGTGCGGGCCGCCCTCGAGCAGCGGCTGAATGGTCCTCATGGCCAGAATCACTGGACGCTCGCCTACGTGCTCGGACATCTGTCGCAGCCGTCGGGGCCGGTCATTCAGATGTTGCTCGATGCGCTCGACCACGCCGATCCCGAGATTCGCTGGGCCATCGCGGTTCTCCTGGTCCGGCTCGGCAAGAGCGACGCGGCGGTCGTCGGCCGGCTTCTCGACCTCTGCGCCACGGGAACCCCCACCGAAAGAAGGATGGCTGTCTATTGTGTTCGCGATCTGGAGCTGAGCGACAAGCTGAGCTTGGAGTCGCTGCTAAACGCTTTGCAGGATCCCGAGCCCATGGTGCGAGTAGCGGCGGTAACCAGCCTCAAGGCGAGAACCGATGTCGATGAAAACGGCAGGGGGGTACTTCTCGATCTATTCCTGCGCGATCGCGACGTCCGGGTGCGCAGTGTGGCGGCAATCACCCTGGCCGTCCTCGGCTCGCCATCGGAAAAATTCCTCGCCGCGCTCGACGATGCCGCGGCAAGCGATCATGCACAAATAAAAAAAGCCGCTTTCGCGGCTCTTTCGTTGCTGCACAATAAAAGGCCCGCTCCATCCGGCAGCTAACGCGACCGATGGAGCGGACCCCTAGGTGGACTGAGGGGGATTCCCAGGCTCCAGGCCCGAATCCCCGTCAAAGATCCCGCCTAGAGCCTAAGTCTCAGCCACCTCGCAGTCAGTACATTTATCAATCATGTCTGGACCACCTCCTTTCTCTGCTGAAATGCAGTTTAAATAAGCCGACCGAATCTGTCAACAATATAGTTGCTAACAGCAACGAGCAGGTGGAGTTTGGAGAAGCTCCGGTGGTTTCTATCGGGGTAGCCGCCGCTGCCGCGTCGCAGGTGCAGTTCGTCACCACACCATTGATATGCGTCATCGACGTCCTGCGGCCGAGTGCATCGTAGGTGAACGTGGTCGTCTGGCCTTGTTATTCGTGGTAGAGGTTAGCCGGTTCAAGGCGTCATAGGTGTAGGTTGTGTGGCCCGTGAGGTCGATCATCGAAATCCGGTTACCGTTCAGCTTCCTTGTAGAACTACATGATTGATGCCGATAGCAGTCGTCTGGTACAAACAACGGAGTTTTCGCTGGCGGCCGCTGACGAGGAGCTATGCTGATCGACGCGCATGCGCACTTGGATAAGTATGGCGAAGAGCTAGACGCGGCGCTCGCCCAAATCGAGGAGCGCCGGATTTTTACGATCGCGGTGGCGATGGACGTGCCTTCGTACGAACGCAGCCTGGAGATCGTCGACCGCTGCGATCTGGTGTTGCCGACTTTCGGCGTGCATCCCAGACGCGCGCCGGATTACGCGGATCGTCTGCGGGAGCTGAGCCCGTTGATCGAGCGCAGTCCGGCAATCGGCGAGATCGGACTCGACTTCCACTGGGTCAAGGATTCCTCGCAATACCCGGCGCAACGAAGAGTTTTCGAATATTTCCTCGCGGCGGCGAGAGAACAGAAGAAAATCGTCAACCTCCATACCAAGGGAGGCGAAAAAGTGATTCTCGATCTTCTCGAGCGCTTCGACATCCGGCGCCCGATTGTTCACTGGTATTCCGGACCGCTGGATCTGCTGCTGGGCTACGTCGAGTTCGGAGCCTACTTCACGGTCGGCGTTGAACTGCTCTATGCGGACGCGATCAAAGCGATCGCCAGAGAGATTCCGGATCACCTGCTCCTGACCGAAACCGACAACCCCGGCGGGCTAAAGTGGCTGAAGGGCGTTGCTGGCATGCCGGCCGATATTGAAAAAGTCCTCGAAGCGATTGCCGCGCTGAGAAACTCGTCCGTCGACTCCGTGAGCCGGACCATCCACGCAAACTTCTTGCGTCTAATCCAAGATGACCCCTGGCTCCAGGATACTCGCGCCATCCTTTCATAGAGCGAAATCAATAGCAGCATCGGCGAAACGTACAATCGCGCAGGTTGTTTGCCGGCCTGCGACTTTCGGTCTCGCCCCTTTGGCCTGAGCTTCATCGCCCGAGGTGAAGTACGAGCCGGGGCCCAGCTGGGTAGCGCTCATTTATGATCTGTCGTTCACGCATTGCAGCAAGAAAGATTCTTCGCTTCGCTCATCAGAATGACACTGGCCGCTCGTCATCCTGAAAAAAATGAAGGATCTGCGGTTAAAATGAGTCGCTACCCCTGCGATTCATTGACAAAAAACCGTGCAATTGCTCCACCCTTATTTTAATCTGTATCAGAAAGCCGTCCGTGCGCTTCCGGCGCGCGGGCGCGCGCGGAAACTTCAGGGCATTACTGGTCGCGATTTTAGGAATCGTATAAAAAGGAGGATGCCGCAATGTGGGGAATCTCGATGGAAAATTTCTTGCCCAAATTCCTTGATATCGGTCTGGATTTAGCCGCCGCCTCGGTGCGCATTGTTCTGGTCGCGGTGGCGGCATATGTGGGCGTACGGTTTTTGCGCGTCGCGCTCGACCGGGTCGAAGCGATCCTCGTTCGTGCCGGCGCGGCGACGGAAACGGTTCCGGGGGCCACCATGATGAGGGTCCGGACGCTGATGAGCGTGCTCTGGACCATCGCCGTCGGCCTCATCTGGTTTATCGCCGGCCTGACGATACTGGGCCAGATCGGCGTTAATGTGGCCCCGATTCTTGCCAGCGCCGGCGTTGTGGGACTGGCGGTCGGATTCGGCGCGCAAAATCTCGTCAAAGACCTCGTCAGCGGATTCTTTCTAATCTTGGAGGATCAAGTTCGGGTCGGTGACGTCGCGGTAATCAACGGCACCGGGGGGCTGGTCGAAGCGATCACCTTTCGCACCATCATCCTGCGCGACTTCTCCGCCGTTGTCCACGTGTTTCCCAACGGCTCCGTAACTACGCTCTCGAACATGACCAAGGACTGGTCGGCTTACGTCATCGATATGGGGGTCGCTTACAAGGAGGATACGGACCATGTCGTCGATGTCATGCGCCGGGTGGCTGAAGAAATGCGCTCGGAAGCCCAGTACGCATCGGCCATGCTCGAACCGATCGAGATTTTTGGCGTCGATGGTTTCGGCGACTCGGCTGTCACGATCAAAGCCAGACTTAAGACACGACCGCTGCAACAATGGAACGTCGGACGAGAGTACCGCCGAAGGTTGAAGAAAGCCTTTGACGCGGAAAAAATCGAAATCCCGTTTCCGCACAGGACGCTTTACATGGGAGAAGCCAGCCCGCCTGTCCGCGTAGCGATGAAACCGGCAGACGCTGAATCGGCGAAACCAAACTAGCGCGGTTCTCGAACTCGATAAGAGAGGGCTGACCATACAACTGCGATCTACCGTATGGGGTCTCCATGACTTGTAGCCCTTCCTATTTTCACCAAACTGTGTACATTGGTCGGAACCGAAACGTTTTACCGTTCGATTGAGCACGATCATGCCTATGGCTCTTTGGCGGCACGCCTGCTACGAGTTCACCGGAGACTGCGCGAGACCTTGACCGACAATCGTCATTCCTTTATTCGCGGTGAGATCGGGCCTGTCATAGTCGTCAGTCTCATTTCCGCGCTGCGGTTGCTGGGTATTTTTTTGATGCTGCCGATCTTCAGCGTCTACGCCGTCCACTACCCCGGAGCGAGCGCTCTCCTCGCGGGGATCGCCTTTGGAATTTATGCGTTGACGCAGAGCCTCCTCCAGATTCCCCTGGGTTGGGCTAGCGATCGTTGGGGGCGCCGGCCGGTGATGATCGTTGGACTCGCCTTGTTTGGTCTGGGCAGCATTGCCTGTGGAATGGCTCAGAACATCTCTCAGCTGATCGTCGGCAGAGTGATCCAAGGCAGCGGTGCCGTCGGCTCCGTCGCCCTGGCGGCATTAGCCGATCTCACCCGGCCGACGGTCCGGACTCAGGCCTTCACGATAACCGGGTTTGCCGTCGGATCGGCTTTTTTGATCGGCATCCTGGGCGGTCCGTTGCTGGCCGCGACCATGGGATTGAGCGGGCTCTTTTATCTTCTGGCCGCGCTGGCATTTGTCGCGATGGTTCTCGCGGCAACTTGGTTTCCGCAACCCAACCCTGCCCATAGCACTGAGAAGCCGATGGCTTTCAGACCGATTCTGCTGGATGGAGAGTTGCGGCCGATCTTCATCGCGACATTCATTCTTTCTTTTGCGCTGAACCTTTTCTTCTTCACGTATCCTCTCAGTTGGACCGAACTCGGAGTCGACAAAGGGGATCTGTGGAGAGTTTACCTGACCATTTTTCTCCCGAGCGTTGTCCTGGTATTTCCCTATATGCGCCATGTCGAAAAGAGCGGCCGCTTTCGTCTCCCGCTGCTCGTCGGCTGGCTGACAACGGTGCTGGGCTACGCCGTCTATTTGTTCGGCGCGCAGTATGATTTCTTGCTTTATTTGGGCGGCGCCGCTTTCTTTTTTGGGTACAGCCTGTATCAGCCACTGCTGCCGACGTTTCTAACCCAGCGGATCCCGCCGGGCGGGCGCGGCACGGCCACCGGCATGTACACCTTTTTTGGTTTTATCGGATCCTCCCTGGGCGGCATGCTGGGTGGCGCACTGATGCATCTCTCTCCCTCTCTTCCCGAGTTGCTGGGAGTCATGCTGTTGGTGATCTGGTTTATTTGGGGCTTACCGCACCCGCCGGAGGCGGCTGCCTAGGAGCGCGAATTCCAGGCAGTGAAAACTGACCGGCGATTTCTTCCATGTTGTTTTCGGATGTATCTTCAGCTCAAAATCTTTCCCCGGCCGGTTAGATGCCGTCGAATAAACTCGCCCCGATTCGCCGCAGTCTTCTCCACTGGTACGACACCGCCCACAGGGACATGCCGTGGCGCAGGACGCGCGATCCATACGCCATTTGGATCGCCGAGACCATGCTGCAGCAGACGCAAGTCACGACCGTGGTGCCATACTATGACAAATTCCTCAACGCGTTTCCCACCGCCCGCGCTCTCGATCGCGCGCCCTTGTGCAAGGTGCTGGCTCTCTGGTCAGGGCTCGGCTACTACCGGCGCGCTGAAAATCTGAAAAAAAGCGCGCGCCAAATCGTCGCCCAACATCGCGGACGGCTCCCCGCGGATTACAAAACGCTGCTATCGCTTCCCGGAGTCGGCGCGTATACCGCCGGCGCCGTGATGAGTATCGCGTTCGGTGCGCGCTACCCCGCGCTCGATGGCAATGCCCGGCGCGTGCTGGGCCGGATGTTCAATATTGACGGCGAAAAAGAACTTCGGGAGCGAGCGGCGCGGCTCGTGCCGAAATTGCGGCCGGGATATTTCAATCAGGGCCTGATGGAGCTTGGCGCCACGATCTGCCTGCCGCGGATTCCGAAGTGCCACGCCTGTCCGGTTGCCGGTTTCTGCGCCGCACGCAGGGCAGGGCAACTTTCGTCCAGAGTGGCTCCCGGGGCAAGCCGCAATGTGACCGGCGTCTTCTGGCCTATGGCGATCGTCCGCAGTCGCGGCAAAGTCTTGCTCCGCCGCCGCCCGAACGACGGCATCCTGCGCGGCCTATGGGAGTTTCCCGGGGGTGAAAAACGCTGGCACGAGGATCTTCAAGCGATGTTACGGCGGCATCTGGCGGAGTTCAACGCGGCGCTTCAGTGTCACGGGCGGATCGCACAGATCCGCCACAGCATCACCAATAAAAGAATTCTCTCGCCCATCGTTCTCTTCGACGTTCGTCGTCCGGGGCCGATCGCCCTGCCCGGCTCCCGATGGCGCTGGGTCTCGCTCTCTTCGCTTCGGCGCCTGCCGGTTTCTTCGATGACTCTGAAGGCAGCCTCGGTCTTGGCTGGTTATGAAAAGAATCTTTCTTAAAAGCCTCATTCTGACCGGCCTGGTAGGGTCGCTTGTTTACTTCTACACGACCCTTCCCGAGGTGAGCGTGTTGAAACAACGCAATCCGAAATCTACCGCGCTCATGGAGTTGCGCGACCAGGAATATCGTGCAGCAGGCATCCGGCCGCCGCGCCGGCAGACCTGGGTTTCCTACGCCGCGATCTCCGATCACTTGAAGAAAGCCGTCCTGCTCGCCGAAGATGCGTCGTTTTTCACTCACACCGGAGTAGATCTTGCGGAGCTCCGTGAAGCGCTAAAAAAGGACTGGGAAAGCCGCAGCCTCAGGCGCGGCGGCAGTACGATCACGATGCAGCTCGCTAAAAATCTATACCTCGACCCATCCAAAAATCCGTTGCGTAAAATGAAGGAAATCATCATCGCCTGGCAACTGGAACATGCCTTGTCGAAAATACGGATATTCGAGATTTATCTGAATATCGTGGAGTGGGGCCGCAACGTCTACGGGGCCGAGGCGGCCGCCCGCCACTACTTTGGCAAATCCGCAGCGAGCCTTGACATTCTGGAGGCGGCTACGCTGGCAGCGCTTCTTCCCAGCCCGCGAAACTCCCGCGAAAAAGGCCTCCTGTTTCGTAGAAACTTAATCTTGGGCCGGCTGGCTGACGTCGGTTACCTGAGCCAGGAAGAACACACTCGCGCGCGCCAAACGCCGCTTTTTCAAAGGATCGACGCGGCATTGCCCCTATGAGCGCAGTGATCCCGGTCCGACTGCCAAAGAATAAGGCCCGGGCGCTTCTGCGGTGCGCCCCGGTGGTTTAAACCTTTTCCCGTCTGCGACGTCTAATCATCATGCGGGGAAGCGGACAACGAAGCCCAATCCCGCGGCCCGTAGGGCTGAAACCCATGCAAAATCCTAACACTAAAAAACTGGATCCAACTCTCGGTGAGCTGATAGCCGCAGCCGGTGAAGTAGCTTTTGAGCATTCCAACAGCGATCAAGAAGCCTACCGGCTGGCGCGGATCGCCTTGATCGAAATCCTCAAACGAGCCGCCAATCCGAGAGAATTCGATGAAGAATTCGACGGCTCGAAAAGACCGCGCTATTTCCACTGAGTACCAGCCGCCGGACTCCTTTTCACCATTCTTGGCTGGCAGGCCCGGGAACTCTGAACCCTCCTCGACCGTTTTCACGTTGGCGGCGCCGGCGCGCAACCAGAAGCCCAAACACGGCATCTAATAGACAGCGGGTGTTCTAACAGTTGATTGCCGGTCTCTGCATGAGTATCGTATAGAGGCCCAAAATGAGGAGGACCCGTGCTCATCAAAAGACCCTCTGACATCAAGTCATCGGAGATCACCCCGAAGGCGCTTTACCTCAGCCGGCGCCGGTTCATTCTTACGGCATCCGCAGCCGCGCTCGGCGGATTCTCAACGCTGCTTTCAGACGATGCCAGCGCGGCCGAGAAACTCGGCAACATCGGTAAAAGCCCGTTCAGCACCAATGAGAAGCTCAACTCGTTCAAGGACGTCACCACTTACAACAACTTTTATGAACTCGGGACGGATAAAGGCGATCCGGCCGTGAACGCTAAATACTTGACTCCTCGACCGTGGACGGTCTCGGTAGAAGGCGAAGTCAAGAAGGCCCGGACCTACGACATCGATGCGCTCACTAAGCTCGCGCCGCTCGAAGAAAGGATCTACCGGTTGCGCTGCGTCGAAGCATGGTCCATGGTCATCCCGTGGGTCGGTTTTCCGCTGCATGCTCTCGTCAAACTGGCGGAGCCCACCGGCAACGCCAAGTTCGTTCAGTTCGTCACGCTTTTGGATCCCAAACGCATGCCGGGACAAAAATCTCCCGTGCTGCAGTGGCCTTACATCGAAGGCCTGCGCATGGATGAAGCCATGCATCCATTGACGATCCTTGCGATCGGTTTGTACGGCGAAGTCCTGCCGTCACAAAATGGCGCGCCGATCCGGATAGTCGTGCCCTGGAAGTACGGCTTTAAGAGCATCAAGTCGATCGTCAAGATAAGATTCGTTGAAAAACAGCCGGCCAATTCGTGGAACCTGATGCAGCCGCAAGAATACGGCTTCTATTCAAATGTGAATCCAGAGGTCGATCATCCGCGCTGGAGTCAAGCCACCGAGCGCCGCATTGGCGAGTTCTTCCGCCGCAAGACTTTGATGTTCAACGGCTATGCTGAGCAGGTGGCCGATCTCTACCGCGGAATGGATCTGAAAAAGTATTACTGATTGCGAATGAGATTAACTTTTCGACGGGCAATAAAACCGGCGGCCTTCTTGATCTGCTCGGTGCCGCTGGGCCAGTTGTTGTATGACGGACTGACGGGCAATCTCGGCGCCAACCCGATCGAGGCGGTCACGCGCTTCACCGGCTCTTGGGCATTGATTTTCTTGCTGCTGACGTTGAGCGTAACGCCGCTCAGGAGGATCTCCGGCTGGAATGGACTAATCAAGTACAGAAGGATGCTCGGGCTTTTCGCGTTTTTTTACGTGGTGCTGCACTTTCTGACCTATGTGGTTTTGGACCATTTCTTTGATTTTGCCAGGATCGTACAGGACATCATCAAGCGACCCTACGTGACCGTAGGCTTTACCAGTTTCGTGTTGTTGATTCCGCTGGCCGTCACCTCCACCGCAGCCATGATCCGGCGGCTGGGAAAAAGATGGCAGCAACTCCATCGGCTGGTCTATATTGCCGCCATAGGCGGCGTGATCCACTTCTACTGGCTGGTTAAAGCGGACATTCGCCGCCCGCTGCAGTATGGAGCGGTGCTGGCATTGTTGCTCGGCTACCGACTGCTGGCGAAATGGATTCCGTTTCTTTCTCTCCCGCTCTCGAGCAAGGCTGCGGCGGCGCGGCCGGGTTACAAAAGCGCGAGGCCAGCCAACCTCCAGTGAATTCGTAAATAGCAGGCAATTTGTCCCGCGCCCGTGGCTGGAGCTACGAGCCGTCAAGTTGACACGCAGCAGCCTCGTGTCGTAATCGTTTTTACGAAACGATCGTTGTCGTGTTTCTATAAGAAAGCGGCTCGGGAGGATTTGTGCGCATGCGCATTGCAGCGGTTGATCTCGTCAGCAATACTTGTTTCCCCGCTTTGGCCGCGGCAGAGCTGGGCTTTTACGACGCCGAGGGATTGAAGGCCGAGATTGAGCTCGTGCCGATGCTGGGAGCAACCAAGGCGCTGCGCGCTGGCGCCGCGGATGCCATGATCGCCGGTTCGGTGCATGATCTGCTAACGGAGTTTCCCGGCTGGGAGGGGGTGAAAATTCTCGTAGCGCTGTCTCAAGGGACGCCCTGGCTGCTCGTGGTCCGCGCCGATCTTGCGGCAAAGCGCGGCGACATTCACGCAGTGAGGGGGCTGCGCCTCACTGCGGCGGAGGGCCCGGACCTGGCCCTGCGTCGGATGCTGGCCGAGGCTCGGATCGATCCCGATCGGGATTTGCAGATTGTGGAGCTGCCGGGCGCAAAGGCACGCGATGTCTCTTTCGGGGTGTTCGCCGCCCGCGCCCTGGAAGCAGGCCAAATCGACGGCTTCTGGGCCAATGCGATGGGCAGCGAAACGGCAGTCAGCCGGGGAGTGGGTAAAATCCTGATCGATGTGCGCCGCGGCGACGACCCGGGCGCCGTTCGGCGTTTTACTTTTGCCGGCCTGGCCACGACCGACGCTCTGATCGAACGCGAGCCCGAAACCGCAGCGGCGGCCATCCGAGCGATCGTCAAAACTCAAAAAGCGCTCCGGGCCAACCCTCAACTCGCAGGCGATGTCGGCCGGCGTAAGTTTCCCAACGAGGCGGCGGAGCTGATCACGAAGATCGTTGAACGGGACTTGCCGTTCTACGATCCCGTAGTTTATGAGGAGGCGGTGGCCGGACTCAACCGGTTTGCGCAATCTGTCGGTCACTTGCCCGGCCCGGTTGCCTATGAGCGGGTGGTCGCTGTTCGCTTTCGCAACCTGTGGCGATCTTGATCGGCATGCGAATTCCGCTGATCTCGACAAACCCCGTTCCAGCGGAGAGCGAATTTGCCCATTCGCGGGACATCTAATCTGGGATTTATATAGCAAGTTGCGTTCAACTCGGCTAAGATATCGCGCGTTAGCCGGTTTGTCAGGGGGAAGGCGCAATGAGGAGAATTCTCGTCGTCGAAGACGATGCGACCGCGCGAAAGACGCTTTCCGCGTTCTTGACCGGTGAGGGTTACCAGGTCGAGCAAGCAGGCGATGGGATGGAAGCGCTCGAGATTCTGAAGGATCGCGCGTTTGACCTGGTGCTATCGGACATCGTCATGCCTCGCCTGGACGGACTCGCCCTGATCCAGCACGTCCGCTCCAACTGGCCGCAGACCCGCATCATAGCCATGACGGCCTACTTCCAGGCGGATTCCGACAAGCGGTTCTCTGTGGCAGGAGCGAACGGATTCATCAGAAAACCCATTATTCTTGATGATCTCTTATCGAGGATTCAACGTCTGATGGTTCAGGAAAACTCCACGGCGTGAAAATCGAGCTTTTTTTCACGATGCTCGCAACCGCGAACACCACCGCACACTGAAGACAGAGTATCCCAGATGCGAAAGAAAGGCCGCCATGGGCATGGTAATACGAAAAAAGCGCGAGCGCTGGGCATCAACCACGTCGTGCTGGAAGTAGGCGATCTGGAAGCAGCGCTGAACTTTTATGGCGCGATCTTTGATTTTACGCTCCGGGGTAAGAGCGAGCGCAATGCGTTCATCGATCTTGGCGATCAGTTCATTCAGTTGAGCCTCGGTAAGACTCAGGAAGCGGATGACAAGCGCCATTTCGGCTTTGTCGTGGACGATCGGGAAGCGGTGCGCCGGGCGCTGCAGGAGCTTGGAGTCGAATTACTCGACCGGCGGCTCAATTTCCGCGATCCTTGGGGTAACCGGATAGAGGTGGTGCCCTATGACGACATCCAGTTCACCAAGGCGCCTCACGTGCTCCAAGCCATGGGCGCTGGCGCTCTCAAGAAAACTCCCAATGCCATCGACGAACTCAAGAAAAAGGGAATGGCGTAAGATCGCGCCCAGATCCAACATCAAGATCAACTGCGATCCGGAGATTTAGCCGCGGGCGGCGCATGCCGCAAATGCCGCACCTGCTCGACTCTCTCTGACGGGCCGCCGATGTGAATATGCGCGCCGGTCGACCAGCCGCGTTTCTTGTCGCGAAAAGCGATGAACGGAATACCCGCCGTGCGCAGATAGGCCATCAGGGCCCGGCCCTCTTCGCTGTCGGGATGGACCGCGACATCCACGGCGTCTCGATGGTCCAATCCCATTCGCTCGTGGGTCGGGGTCTGGCCCATGGCACTGATAGGTACCGGCTGGCCGAATTGCTGGAAAAAAAACTTTTGAATTTCCCCCGCTCGGGCGAGCGTCCAGTCGGCAGGGCCATTGAAACGGATCAGGGTCGCTGTTTCTTCGTACGCTCCCGAAGGCAAATGGCGTAGATTCTGTCGCGCATCGAGTTCCACCAGCGAAAGCGCCACGTTATCCTCGGCAATCCAGCGTTGGACCTGCTGGATTTCACCACGAGTATTGGCCAAAGCGCGCTCGCTTTCCTCGTACTCCAGTTGTGAAATTAGGCCCTCCTCATATAACTGCTTCTTGAGTTCATAATCGACGGCTTGGTTCGCTACTTTCGTTTCGTAGACGGAGAGCAGATTTTTCAAGCCGTCCCTCGAGGCCTTCTTTTTTTCCACCAGCTGTTTTCGCGTTTCCAGCAGTTTTTGTTGCGCTGCGACCGGCCGTCTGGATTGCTGGATCGGTTTTTTTACTTTTGATGTCTTACTTTCAGCCGCAGGGATTGTGCTGGAGCAAAAGAAAATAGCTCCTGTGACACCGAGAGCGATAAGCCGCAGAGCGTACATGCGAGGTCAACCCGCCCTCTCAAAGCCCACTTGAGGCGGGATGCCGTATTCTCACCACAAATTACGTGCCACCGTCGGTTTTTAATTTTTTGTAAGCAACTACGTGAACCAGCACCGAGACATGTCTACTTTTTGAGACAAAACTCGGCTCGTCACCCCGCTGCTCTGCGCGCTTTGTGTAACCTTTATGGGACAGGCCCTGCTCCCGTTATGCCCGGCAGTCTCGAGTTTCGGGTCGAGAGTCTCGAGTTATCTCCTCCCCAACGCGAAACACGAGGCTCGAGACCGACAAACATTCCATCGACCCGGAAGGGCCTGCCATTCGAAATCACACCGTGAATACTCCGGGCTGGTGTCCCCTAAGTTCGTAGTAGGATCTTTGCTTTCAGCAAATTCGCGGCAACTGCTCGCCGAAAAGCAGATCGACGACCCGTGTCCCGCCGATCTCGGTTTTCATCAGGACCCGTCCAGGGTGGTCGTCGATCACTTGCCCAACGATCCGAGCGTTTTGGCCCATCGGGTGCGCGCGCATGCGACCGACGAGAGCGTCCGCGACCTCCGGCGCAACGATGGCCACCAGCTTGCCCTCGTTCGCCACATAAAGGGGATCGAGTCCGAGAATCTCGCAAGCGCCCTTCACCGCTTCCCGCACCGGAATCTCTTTTTCATCGATCTCCATTCCCACTTTGGAGCTCGATGCGATCTCGTTCAATGTCGTCGCGACGCCGCCCCTCGTTGGATCGCGCAGGCAATGGACCTCTTCGCTCACCTCCAGCATGGCCGCCACCAGCGAGTTCAGCGGAGCCGTATCGCTTTCGATGAGTCCTTCGAATTCGAGGTTTTCGCGCCGGGACAGGATGGCGACGCCGTGCTCGCCGATCGTCCCGCTGAGAATGATCGCGTCCCCCGCACGTGCCCGGTCGGCCGCAATCGTGACCGGCCGTTCGAGCAGCCCGATCCCCGTGGTCGTGATGAAAACCTTGTCGCCCTTGCCACGATCGACGACCTTGGTATCGCCCGTAACGAGCTGCACCTCGGCTTCTTTTGCAGCGGCGCCCATAGAGTTCACCACCCGATACAAATCCTCGACGGCCAGCCCCTCCTCCAGGATAAAGGCCGCCGCAATATATAAGGGTTTGGCGCCGCCCATGGCCAAATCGTTGATGGTGCCGTTGATCGCCAGCCGGCCGATATCCCCGCCCGGAAAAAAGATCGGCGTGACAACGAAAGCATCGGTCGTGAAGGCGACTCGCGAGCCGTTGAGCTGCAAGTCGGCCTGATCGTCGAGACGACAGAGGTGATCGTTACGGAAAGCCGGGAGGAAGATTTTTTGGATCAGATCGCTCGTGAGCTTACCGCCACTGCCGTGGCCCAGGACAATCTGTTTATGGCTGAAAATCGGTACCGGACAACCGGCTGCCAGAAAATCCGCGGTTTCCGCGCTCATCAGATGACATCCTCCTCGCCCAGGGCGACGTGAATCAGATCCCACAGAATATGGAGCAAGGCGACGTGGCATTCCTGGATCCGGTGGATGCTGAAGCTGGGCACCGTAAAGCAGTATTCGGCCACCTCACGGATTCGACCTCCGTCCTTGCCGGCGAACGCACTCCTTTACTTCAATACTGTATTTCTCTTGTTACCCAACACTCCACCACTCCTTTATTCCAATACTCCATTCCCCTCGCCTCCATTATTCGATTACCCCGATTTTCGCCTCTTCCTTGCCATTTGCCGCGCTGATCTTGAGATGGCGCCCGTAGGCGTAATAAGCGGCGCAGGCGCCCTCGGCAGAGACCATGGTCGCGCCCAGGGGAGTTTGCGGCGTGCACAATGTACCGAAGGCCGGGCAGTCGTGCGGCTTCTTGATCCCTTTCAGAATCTGGCCGCTGATGCAGATGGAGGGTTCCCGGGTATCAATCTCTTTCACTTCGAAGATCCGCTCCGCGTCATGATCGCGATATTCGTAGCGCAGCTTGTAGCCGCTTTTGGGTATAGTGCCGACGCCGCGCCACTTTCGATCGCCGACTTCGAATACCTCCGACACGAGATTTTGGGCCGGCCGGTTGCCGTCGCGCCGAACCGCGCGCGCGTATTGATTCTGAACGGCAGCCCGGCCGCTCTCCAGCTGGCGCACCACCATCAGCGTGCCTTCGAGAATGTCCAAAGGCTCAAAGCCGGTGATGACGATCGGCACGCCGTAGCGGGCGCTGAGCGCTTCGTATTCGCGGTTTCCCATGACCGCGCACACATGGCCCGGTCCAAGAAATCCCTGAACGCGGTTGTGCGGCGATTGCAGGATCGCCGCGATGGCCGGCGGCACCAGAACGTGAGAAACGAGGATCGAGAAATTTTTTATCCCCTCCTGTTTTGCCCGCCACACGGCCATGGCGTTGGCCGGCGCGGTCGTCTCGAAGCCGACCGCGAAAAAGACCACTTTCCTATCCGGATTCGCGCGCGCGAGCTTCAGGCAATCCAGCGGGGAATAGACGACGCGCACATCCGCGCCCTGCGATTTGAGCGCGAGCAGATCCCCTTCGGAGCCGGGCACGCGCAGCATGTCGCCGAACGACGAAAAAATCACCTCCGGGCGGCGGGCGATGGCATGCGCCTTATCGATCATTTCCAAGGGCGTGACGCAGACGGGGCAACCGGGGCCATGCACCAGCTCGATCGCCTCGGGCAGGAGATAATCGAGCCCGTGCTTGACGATCGAATGGGTCTGGCCGCCGCAGACCTCCATGATCACCCACGGCCGGGTCTGAATACGGCGGATCTCCTCCGTCACATGCCGGGCGATTTTTTCGTTTCGGTATTCATCGACGTACTTCACCGCGATCTCCCGGTCACGACTGACGTTTCGATCTCAGGCGCCTCGAGCTCCGTGAGCTGTCCCATTTCTTCCAGCAACCGATAAGTGCGCGCGGCCTCCGCCTCGTCCATCGTGCTGATGGCGAAACCAACGTGGACGACGACGTAATCGCCGGCTTTCGCTTCGGGAACATACTCCAGACAAGCCTCGCGCACGATCCCCCCGAACTGCACCCGCGCCATGCGCAAGCCACCCGATTCATAGGAGTCCAGAACTTTGCCGGGAATGGCTAGACACACTTTAGCCTCCTCGCCGGATGATTTCGTTGGCAATCACCGCCTGACCCAATGCAATCCCGCCGTCGTTGGGCGGCACTTTCCGGTTGCGGTAGGGCGCAAAACCGCAAGCGCGCAGTCGGGGAACGAGCCGCTCCAAAAGATAGACGTTCTGAAACGTGCCGCCGCTGAGACAAACCGCGTCCAGCTTCTCGGCGGCACGCAGGCGCTGGCAAACCTCGACGATCGCGGCAACGAGCGTGTTGTGAAATTTTGCCGCGATTGAAGCTGGCGGCTGCCGCGATTGTATTTCGCGGACGATCTTTTTGACGGCCGGCCGCATGTCGATTTCCCAGGGAGCCACCGCGCTGATCCCATAAGGATAACTTTCCTCGACACCGCCGGCCGCGAGCCATTCCAACTCCACGGCCGCCTGTCCTTCGTAGTTGACCTCGTGGCGCAATCCGAGAATCGACGCCACCGCGTCGAAGAACCGCCCGCACGAAGATGTCTGAACCGTGTTCACGCCGCGCGCCGCCATCGATGCGACCACGGCGATCTTCTTTTCGGAAATTCCTTCCCAACCCGGCAGGCCGAGAGAGATGGGATCCTGTCCCAGCGCATCGCGCAAATAACTCAGCGCCATGCGCCACGGTTGGCGGATCGCGGCATCACCGCCGGTCAGAGGAACGTAGCGGAGATGCGCGCGGCGCTCGTAGTGGGCCAACTCCGCGACCAAAAACTCGCCGCCCCAAATCGCACCATCCGAACCATACCCCAGCCCGTCGAAGGCAACGCCGATGACCGGCCCGGCCAAGCCATGCTCGGCCATGCAGCTCGCGATGTGGGCATGATGGTGTTGCACGCCGATCTTGATCGTCCCCCGACGCCCCAGGGCATACCGGGTCGAGAGGTAATCGGGATGGAGATCATGAGCGACCACGGCGGGCCGGATCGCAAAAATGTGTTCAAAGTGTTCGATGCCCCGCGCAAAAGAATTGACGGTTTGGTAATTCTCCAGGTCGCCGATATGGTGGCTCATGAAGGCGTAGCGCTCTTTTCCCAGACAAAAACTGTTCTTCAGATGCGCGCCGCACGCCAGCACCGGTCGGACGAATGGCGCCGCCATAGGAATCGGCTGCGGCGCATAGCCGCGCGAGCGGCGCACGATCAATTCCTGGTCGTCGATCACCCGCGTCACCGAATCGTCGCAACGCACACGGATCTCGCGATCGTGCGCCAAAAAGTAATCGGCTATCGGAGCGAGCCGGCCGAGCGCCTCTTCGTCCTCAAAAGCAATGGGCTCTTCGCTCAGGTTCCCGCTGGTCATCACCAGGGTGACGCCGGCGTCCGAAAGTAGCAGATGGTGCAGTGGCGTATAGGGCAGCATCACCCCCAAGCAGCGGTAGCCGGGAGCGACGGCGTCGGCTATTACAACAAAGTCCCGCTTGCGCAGCAGCACGATCGGCCGTTCGGGCGAGCGGAGGTGTTGTTCCTCTTTCGCGCTGACGAAACAGAGCTGCTTCACTGCTTGGATATGCTGCGCCATCACCGCAAACGGTTTATCCTCGCGATGCTTCCCGGCTCTGAGTCGCCGAACGGCGGCCGCGTCGAAGGCGTTACACGCGAGATGGTATCCGCCGAGACCTTTGAGCGCGATGATCGCGCCGTGACGGAGTAAGCGCACGGCATGGGAGACAGCCTCGTCCCCAAGGACCTCGCGGCCTTTGGCATCCAGGAGACGGACCCGCGGGCCGCACCGCCAACACGCGTTCGGCTGGGCATGGAAGCGCCGATTGGCGGGATCGTGGTACTCGCGGCCGCAATCTCCGCACATGGTAAAGGCCGCCATCGTCGTGCGCGCGCGATCATAGGGAACGTCCTTGGCAATAGTGAATCTGGGGCCGCAGTTGGTGCAGTTGATGAACGGGTAGCGGTAACGTCGATCGGCCGGATCGAAAAGCTCACTCAGACATTCCTCACAGGTAGGAATGTCGGGAGAGATCAAGACGCGCCGTTCTTCTTCCACCTGGCTGTCGGCGATGCTGAACGTCACCTCGCCTTTCGGCCGGATGACCTCGCAAGCAATCCGTTCCACCCGGGCCAGCGGCGGCGCCTGTTCGCGCAAGCTCCGAAGAAAGTTATCGAGGGCGGGGGGCTCCCCTTCCGCCTCGATCGTCACGCCCGACGTGTCGTTCAGGACAAATCCGCGCAAGCCGTTCTTGACGGCGAGTCCGTAGACGAACGGCCGCAAGCCGACGCCCTGGACGATTCCCTCGACGGTAATATGGCGCCGTTCGATCATACGGTTCGAGCACCGAAAGAATATTGGATCAGAGGCAGAGGCAGCACCTGGTAACGCCTCGGTTCATTTTCTACCATTTTCGCTACGGCAAAACCAAGATGAATGAGCCCCTGATCGCCGCACTCGAGATCGTTCTCCCGAGGATTCCGATGTACCCGCGCGCCTTACTTCGCGACACGCGGTGACGCGGGCCGTTACGCCGGCACCAAATCAATGATCCATGTTGGACATTTCAAACGGGTTGCCCGGCCGCCGGCAGGTATGGTTCGCGAGCCTTGCAACATATCAAGATATAGGCTTCGACTTCCATAGCGCGCAGCTCGCGGCGCAATCCGGCACAGCAGTTTCGAGTCTCGGGTTTGGAGTCTCGAGTTCCTCCTTCCCAACACGAAACACGAGACGCGAGATTCGAAACCTAGAAACTTTGCCATCGCCTTTCACCGCTCACCCATTCGATGACAGTCTGTTGCGGCTTTTCCTCCACTGATGAATAATCCGGCCCAGTATCCTGCGGCCGGTAATTCATGCTAGGCTGCGGGAAATCTTACGACAAAGCCGCGCCGCGGTGGCCGGTTCATGCACCGGTCCGGCGTGCAAATGGCAGTCCTAGCACACATGGAATTCGGCGTTTTTGATCACTTAGATCGTGGCGATTGGGCGCTGCACGATTTTTACGAAGCGCGCCTCAGACTCGTTGAGGCCTATGATCAGGCAGGATTTTATGCCTATCACGTCGCCGAGCATCACTCGACTCCCCTTGGAATGGCGCCGTCGCCGAGCGTTTTTCTTTCAGCCGTTGCCCAGCGAACGCGGCGACTGCGCTTCGGAGCCTTAGTTTACGCGCTGCCGCTGCATCATCCGCTGCGGCTCATCGAGGAAATTTGCATGCTCGATCAATTGAGCGGCGGACGGCTTGAGATTGGCTTCGGCCGTGGCTCTTCGGCCGCGGAGATCGCGTACTACGGGCAGGATCCTGTCAAAGCACAGCGGATTTATGCCGAAGCGCTCGACCTCATCCTTCAGGGCCTGTCCCGGCGCCGGCTCGATTTTCACGGCCAGTTTTTTTCTTTCAATGATGTTCCGATCGAACTCGAACCATGGCAGAAGCCCCATCCCCCCCTCTGGTATGGTGTGCACTCCGACGAGAGCGCGGAACGGGCGGCGCGCCGCGGCCTGAACATCGTAAGCCTGGACACGGCTCGCGAAACGCGCTCGTTCAGCGACCGCTATCGTGAAATCTGGCGCTCCGCAGGGGGCGAGATTCAGCAGATTCCGAAGATCGGTCTGAGCCGCTTCATCGTCGTCGCCCCGAGCGATGAAGAGGCTCTTAGCGTGGCCCGCCGCGCTTACCCGGTATGGCATCG
The DNA here is from genome assembly GCA_035762645.1 of Binatia bacterium. Classification (GTDB taxonomy): domain Bacteria; phylum Desulfobacterota; class Binatia; order UBA9968; family UBA9968; genus DASTOD01. Next base: position 33,976 of record DASTOD010000542.1, read on the forward strand.
CAGTTTTTATTATTTGTTTAGACTCAATGGCACGGCTCCCGCACACCCGCGCCCGCCGGAGTTCGACACGATCGCGGCGCGCGGCCAAGCGATTGCCGGCAGTCCGGCCGCGGTGGCGGCTTTTCTCCGTTCTCAAGTGGCGGAGGCCGGCGTGAATTACCTGCTCGGACAATTCGCCTTTGGGGATCTCTCTCTAAGCGAATCGCTCCGCTCGATCGATCTGTTTACGCGATTGGTAATGCCGGAGCTGGCAGGTAGCGCGTCGAAATTGGAACATCCTGATTCAAAAAAGAGACAAACGACGAGCTGATTTGTTGCAAATGTGAGCCACAATTCAATCCAGCACTCGGCGAGCTTTCATGTCATGTCCCACTTGTGCGTCACCCATGAGCGGTTCCCTCTGATGAAACCCTGACCCAAGCGAGCAGTAATCCTTCACAATTGATCGTCCGGATTTTTCGGGCGGTCTTCTGAGCCCGCCGCTCCCGTCCGGCAATCACTGCAGTGGCATGTCCATTGCTGTGGGTTTACCTACCGAAGGTAACGCCTCAGTAAATTTCTCTTAAGGAAGGAGATGCCGCATGAAGCAAAACAGTAAAATCGCGCTGTCGGCGATAGTATTCTCCGGAGCTATCGGTCTGACGGTGGGTCCAACGTGGGCTCAGGATAAGCCAACCCCCGGTCCTGGGGCTGATCGCCCTGGCGCGGCGCAGCAAAGGGAAGATCCCAGCGCAAAGCCGGGCACGGCGCAACAAAAGGAAGATCCCAGCGCAAAGCCAAGCGCCAAGACGAGACCGGAGACGGGGCGGGCGGGCTCGGATCCAGGGCGCATGGGTGCGGACACCGGCGAGAAGGCAGGCACGGCTGGCCGCGCGGGAAGCCAAAAGTATTCACAAGAAACCATCAAGGAAGTTCAACAGGCATTGAAGGAAAAGGGTCATGATCCCGGCGCCATTGACGGAATCATGGGCCAAAAAACCGGCCAAGCCTTACGTGATTTCCAGAAGAAAAACAACGTGAAGGCGACCGGGGGTCTCGATGAGGAGACGGCTCAAAAGCTCGGCGTTTCCTTAGATGGAGGAGCTAAGGCGGCGGGCAAGCCGGAAGGTATGGCGGGCGAGAAAGGCACGGAAGGAAAGGCTCCTGCGCGTAAAGGTGCGGGAGGAGAATCTGCGTCGGAGCAAAAGAAGTGACCGACCCTTGAGGCGTTACCTTCAAAACGGCCGCAAGGCATCACTTCAATATTCCATCGCTCCACTACTCCAGTTTCGAGTTAACCCGCGCGTCTCGGTCATGCGCCGAATCTGAATCCCGTCATCTCGACTTAATTTTCGCATCGAAGGGAAGCGTCATCGTTGACGCGCGCTCGATAATTCCCGCGAGCGAAAACGTCGGCTCTCGCCGAGTTCAAAAATCGCGACCAGCAGCGATGAGCTTTCTCAACGCTCTTGAGAGACTTGGCTCGGCGCCGCGTTTGGGGTACTTTGCGCAGAAAACAGCAGGAAAGGAGTCCCCTATGGAGACTATCGGACTCGTTGGGGTCGGCGCGATGGGTAGCGCCCTTTTGGAGCGATTGAGACTCGCGAACGTGGAGGTGAAGGCGTTTGACATTGCCGCTTCCGCGCTAGCGGCCGCGCGCTCGCTCGGCGCCGGCATTGCCTCATCGGCCAAAGCCGTGGCGCAGGAGTCGACGCTGATCGATGTCGTCGTGCGCACCGATCGCGAGGTATTGGACTGCACTCTTGGCAAGGACGGAGTACTCGAAGGCGCGGCCGCCGGCGCGCTCGTGCTCTTGCATAGCACGATACGTCCGGAGACCACGAGAGAGGTCGCCGCGGCGGCCCGGGCGCGCAACGTGCACGTCATCGATGCTTGCATGACTGCCGTCCCGCGGGTCGTAAGGCAAGGCGGGCTGACGTTTCTCGTCGGCGGCCCTGCCGATCTGTTCGAACGCGCCAAACCTCACCTGCTGAGAATGGCCAAGGACGCGCTCCATATGGGACCGCTTGGCGCGGGGAACGTGGCGAAGCTCATCAAGAACCTCGTCACCGCGTCCGAAGGTCTCGTCGTTTACGAAGCGCTTCGCATCGGCCAGGCCGGCGGCATCGGCTATCGCGAGGCACTCGATATGATGCAGAGGACGAGGTCCGAGAGTATTCTGAGCCGCTGGCAGGAGCGCTTCGAGGCGTCCGGCATCGATCTGGTTTTCCGAGGCGGCGGTAACCTTTACGATAAAGACGTTCCGCTGGCCGCGGAAGTTGGCAGAAAGCTGGGTGTGGACATTCCTGTTACCGAGCAACTCGCGGCCTTAGGGCTGCGGCTCATCAAGCCACAAAAATAACCGGGACCTTCACCCGATCCCGTCGGCGGGAGTCCATGAAGCGGACAACCTACAGGGAACACCTGATCGAGCTTGCATCCGAGCAGCTTCGAAGCGGGGGCTGGGTGGCGCGGGCCAGCGTGTTCGTCGCTGACGGTGCGTCCAGTAAAAAAATTCCGATCTTCGGGCGGCGAAGAACCCGATTCGACTCACGGCGCGCCGCCGATGCCTACGCGCTGGAGCTCGCGAAGCTCTGGATTGACGGCCGTCTCTGGGGCGGCAACGGCAGAGGCTAAGTCCGCCTCACGTTCTTTCTGCCGTTAGTGGCGATCCTATTTTTCTTTTTTTGGGTCGCGCTGTCTCCTGTGGTCAGTCAGGTTGCGTCACGGCGCGCAGCCGCTCGCGATCGTGGGGCCATTCGAG
>DASTOD010000543.1:0-8077 GCA_035762645.1 Binatia bacterium
GATCTGGTTTAGATTGAAGCGCTTCATGAGAGAAATATATCACCGTGTGCCGGCGTTCAAAACCGGGCATGGTGATAATTACGTCATCTGCTTTCACCTTCGATCAACGTGTAACCCAACGCTTTCGCCGGGCGGTAGTCCTCCATGACCGACTGGAAAATGGCGGCAAGATTTTTCCAAGGATCCGCACTGGTGTAGAACCGCTGCAAGAAAAGCATATCCGTCATCAAACTCTGCATCCAATCAACGTTGGTTGTGTAGCCGATGATGGCACGGCAGCCGGAAGCGGTCAGAAACTCCCGCCCGAATTTGTCTCCTTCCGCGCCGCACAGCACGTTACACGCTGCGAAGTAGACGAGATTGTCATAGCCGCACTTACCGTAGCCGCGGAAAGCTTGCAGTAGGGTTTCCGCGCCGATCCGGTCCAAGACCGATTTCACGGTGCCAGGTTCCCCGTGGAAGGCGAGGTAATAGATCGGTGTGTCCCAAGATTCAGGGAGTTGCCAAAGCAAGCCATCGGGGTGTTGAGTGTAGTAGGCGAGGCCGCGCTCGGATTCGACGAACCGGTGCGCGAGTTGAAACCCCGGGCTGATCAAGGTGGCGAGTGACTCGAAAAAACCTTCAACCGATGTGGTTTTGAATAGATTGCGGTCCCAATAGGATTCGAGACAGACAAGTTTACGTGCAACCGTCTGCCGTCGTCTGACCGACGGCCAGGTTGGGTGTCCCGCCTCCGCGCATTTAGCAAACCACAGCGGCGCCTCCACGGCGCATCTTTCGACACAGCAGCGCCCGCAAACGTGATTCTTCCCATCGAGGCAGATGTAAGCGTCAGAAGGCTCGATGTCGTGGTTCCAGTAACAGGCGCTCATGTCGAGCCGCCGCTATTGCAGCCGCGGCATGATCTCTTTCTTGAAAAGATCTAGCGAAGAGACGACTTTCTGGTGCGCCAGATTGCCGATGTGAAACATGCCCATGAAGTGATCGGCGCCGATCTGTTTCATCTGGTCCAAAATCTGGCGTGCGACGCTGTCCGGATTGCCGGCGATCAGATAGCCCGTGTTGATCAAACCATCCCAGTCAAACTTGGAAAAATCGAGTCGTTCTCGGTTGCCTTCCCGGAAGTAATTAAATGAGCGCTCCGAGGTCAGGGCGGCCATCAGCCGGCGCTGGTCCGCGGCTCCCTTGTTGATCGCTTCGTTGAACCCACGATTGAAGACGGTGAAAAAATAGCGCATTGCCGGCTCGGCGATCTCTTGCGCCTTCTTGTCCGTCTCATCGATGTAGATATGGCGGCAAAGAATGAAATCTTGGGGCGTTGCCTTCCAACCTTCATCGCGGGCGACTTTGCGGTAGTAGTTGAATGTGTCTTCGATCTGGGCCGTGGTCTGGTAAACCTGCGCGGTCGGCAGATGGCGCTTCACGCACCATTCGATGGATTCGGCGCTGCGCGCGGCAATCCAGATCGGTGGATGCGGCTGCTGCAAGGGGCGTGGCCAGATGGCGCAGTCTTTGAGCTGGAAGAATTTTCCCTCGTGGCTCCAAACCGGCTGGGTCCACGCGGTCATAATGAGATCGTAGGCTTCTTCGAAGCGTCCGCGGGATTCTTCCGGGTTGACGCCGTACCAGATATATTCCGGCGGAATGCCCCGGACGAATCCGGCGATGAGCCGGCCGTTCGAGAGGCAGTCGATCATGGCATACTCTTCGGCCACACGCACCGGATGGTTGCGTAAAGGCAGGATATTACCCAAAACGCCAATCTTGATTCGAGTGGTTTTTTGACTCAAGGCCGCGGCGATCAGGTTGGGCGACGGCATCGTGCCATAGGCGCTGTAGTGGTGTTCATTGAACACCACGCCGTCAAAGCCCAGTTCCTCACAGTAAATCATCTCTTCCAAATGTTCCTGGTAATTCGCCGCGCCTTTGAGGGGATCGAAATAACTGCTTGGCACGGGAGTGCGGGGAGCTTCCCTGGGAACGTGCGGGTAGGCCAGAAGGTCGAAATTATAAAGTTTCACTGAGACCGTTCTCCTTGATCACCGAAGTTTCGCGGATGCTAGCATCGGGACCCCACTCCGTCAAACCTGCCGATCGCTGACCGCCGACTACAGACCACCGACTACAGACCGCGTTGTCGGTCGTCGGTTGTCCCGTAGTCCTCGTTTATTTCAGATATCCTTCTTTGACCAATTGGTCGACAATGCTCGTGTCAATGAACGATGCGGGATCGGCGCTGGCCGCCTTCGGAGTGTTCTTTTTGATCGCTTCTAAAGTCGTCCGGACGGTTTCAATTTTCGGCCGCGGATTTCGATCGGCCCATTTCACGAACGTCTCGTAGGCATACTCCGTGTCTTCGCGGTTGCTGCCGATAAACTGCGTCAGGTAGGTAACGGTTTTTTCTTTTTGTTCAAAATAAAACTTGGTCGCGTCTGATATCGCCCTGATAAAACGAACGACGTTGTCACGGTTCGACTTGAGATAAGAGCGCTGGAGCCATTCGCCGTTCTGCTGCCAAGGAATGCCAAGGTCGGGCAAGGCCAGAAGCGTTCGGTAGCCGCGTTTTTCCGCGATGCGATCAAAAGGCGGGGCCAGTATGCCGAACTGAACGTCGCCTTTGTCCATGGAGGCGATGATCGTTGCAGGATCGGGACTGGCGATCTGGACTAGCTTGACATCCTTTTCCGGATCCAGTTTCAATTTGACGAGACCGAATCTCAAAGCCGTGTCGGGTATCGTCCCAAACGGCGCGCCGATGTGGCCGGTTTTGCCTTTGAGATCTTCGACCTTGGCAATTTCCTTTGTCGCCATTACTTTGTACGGGAAGACATTCACCCACGAGCCCACCAATACGAAAGGCGGAGCGCCTTCGAGAGTTGCCGTTACGAATGCCGCGGCGCCCGATCCAGTGGTCATTTGCATGCTGCCGCCGAGCATGGCCTGCACGGCGGCGGCCGTGTTCGTCTTGACAATATTGACATTCAGCCCATGTTTGGCGAACAGGTTTTCTTTTTCGGCGATGAAGTAAAGGCTGGTTCCTGGATTCGTTCCCGTTTGGCCAACGGTCATCTTGGCGCCTTGCGCATTAGCCTCAATGGACCCAAAGAGCGCCAAAACTAGAATGATCGCTAAAGTGATTTTCGGACTGATCTGCATTTTCCCTCCGTACCGTTCGCTATTTTGGCGGTTTCCATTTCTCCAAACGTCGCTCCACAGTTTTGAGAAACTCGTTCAAGCCCGCGCCGAGACAAGCGATGATCACGATCGGTACGAACATTGTCGCAATCTGAAACCGCTGCGCGGCGACTGAACTCAAGTAGCCGAGGCCCATCGCGGCGCCGTATTGTTCGGCGACGACGATATAGACCAATGCGCGCCCCAGGGCGACCCGCATCCCGGCGACGATGTAGGGAAGCGAGCCCGGGATCGACACCTTGAGAAATATCGTACTGTCTTTGGCGCCGAAGGCGCGCGACATCATGATCAGGCGGTGATCGGTATTGGCGATTCCGGTCATCGTGTTGATAAGAATCGGAAAGACGGCGGCCAAAACGGTCATGATGATTTTTGAGAGTGGTCCCAGTCCGAAAAGCATGATGATCAAGGGCAGCAGCGCGATCAGCGGTGTGGCGTAAATTCCAGAGAGCAGGGGATCGAAAGTTCTGCTGATCCCCCGGTACCACCCCATAGGAACTCCGATCATGACGCCGATCACAACGGAAATGACAAAACCAACGGCAAAATTCGTGAGACTGAACCACATGTGTTCCCAGATCGCGCCGGTGGCAAAGAGCTCGAAACCTTTGGCGAGAATTTTACTGAAAGGGGGGAAGTAGAAAGGATTGAGAATTTCCGCGCGCGTGAGTATTTCCCAGGCCAGGAAAAAAGCAGCGATTCCGAGCACGCCCACCCAGTCCGCGGCAACGTCTCGGATGCGGGTCGCCCAGCTCTGTGCGGCAGGCTCCGCTTGGTTAACCGGGACTGCCTCCAACGGCGTCTCTTGGTGGCGGGACGTAACTCCTCCTCTCTAAGCCAACGACTCTAGGCCTCGCTAAGCGCGACTGTCAAGCGCGCAACCTATAGGCTCTTTTTAGCAAAGCGCATAGCGCATCGCGCACGGCGTTCGGAGTTCCCCCTCCTCAATCCTCCCCCGCGTCGCGCGGGGGAGGAGACAGGTAGGGGCTCCGAATTTTACACGAAGGCACCGATAGTTTCGGACAATTCACCGCGGAGGCGCTGAGGGCGCAGAGTAAAAAGCTTTTGATCAAGAAATACTCCGGTCTCGGTGAACTCTACGTCTCGGCGGTGAAGCAAGGCTTGCTACTTCGGTTGCGGCTCTGCCGCGCTGGGAACTTCGTGGTGCGAAATCTTTGGTCAAGGACGGTTCAAAGGCGCGAAGATTAGGCCCAGCGCTTGTTCTTGGTGAAGTCGTAGTGAACGGAACTGTCGCTTTCGAAATGCCAAAGGGCCCGCTCGTTATTCCATTTTCCATCGAAGACGGATTTCAAAAACGATGCGATGTGGCTCCAGGCCGCCGCGGCTTGAGCCGGACGATAACGGCCCGGCATGGTGTCGTTGAGAAATCCGTGAGGCGAGTCTGGATAAACGCGGATGTCGAAGCTCTTTTTCGCTTGGGCCAATACGCTGCACATGCGCAGCACATTATCCAGCGGCACCAGGTTATCCAACTCGCCGAATACGCCGGCCACCGGGCAGGATAATTGTTGCAACAGTTTATCGACGGGTTCCGCCCGAAGCGGGTGTGATTTCCAGTCATCGTTGTAGATCGCGCCGTACAAAACGACCGCGGCTGACAGATAATCACGCCTGGCAGAGATCAGCAGCGGCTGCCGTCCCGTCTGACAGACACCGGACATGGCGATCCGGCTCGCATCGACATCCGGAAGCGCCCGGAGATAGCCGGCGACGGTGTCGACGTCCTGCAGCACTTCCTCATCGCTCAACTCGCAACGGGCATCCCCAGCCGCGAGCGCTTCGCGATTGCCGATAAAGCGACTGAAAAGATCGGGCACGATAGTCACGTAGCCGGCGTCCAGCAGCTTTTGCGCCAAGTCGGTCGTATGCTGCACAATGCCGTAGCGCTCATGTAGGTGAATCACCGCCGGCCGTCTGCCGCCGGCAGGGGGGCGGCCGATAAAACCACGGATTCGATTATCGATCGTAATCGGTGTAAGCATCGATGATTCCTCTGGTAATGTTTTGCAGTACCCCCTCACTCTAACTCTCTCCATTCTTATTTCCTTTCCCTCGACGCTTTGGGACAAGCCTAGGGGCAGGTTTCAAACCTGCCCCTACAGAGAATAGAGAGAACGGTCCAGGGACAATTCACAAAGGCAGTATCAAGCGCCCATGAGAAGTTCACAGAGCGGCTTGATGTCGTCAAGCGTTTCCAGTCTCTCCACATATTCGGCCGCGCGTGTAGCAGAGGCCTCGCTGATCGTTTGGCGCGCGCAAGTGGCAAACTTTTGCTTGAGTTCTTCCGCCGTCAAGGGAAATTCGGGGCCTCCTTTTGCATGGTGAACCTCGCGTGAAAGAGTTTTCCCGTTCTTCAGTCGGATGGTGACCCTGCAAGGGCGGCTGCCTTGATCGCGAGGCTTGAGAGCCGGATCCAATCTCATCTGGACTTTCTCCGCCAGGTTCAAAATACTTCGATCCCGCACAGCCTGGTCGGTGAAATGTTCCACGGCAACCGTGCCCTCGACGATCGCCCGCGCCAGAAGATATCCCATGCAAAATTTTCCTTGAATTCCGGTTTGGGGAATTCGAAAAGCGATTCTGTCATAGGTGTGCCGGGTTACATCTACATCAATGGCTTCGACCATCTCTCCCGTAATGCCATGCTCTTGCCGGAACTGAAGAACTGCATCGATGGCCTGGTGGGTGAGACCGCCGCAGGGATAAGGCTTTATCCTGATGCCATCGCTAACCAGTGCATACGACCGTCCCAGCTGTTGTAGCGGCTCCTCTTGGATGGGAGTTCCCCCATGGAACACGGCATAAAATCCGACGCTTGCTTCAACCGCCTGCGCGTTTGCCGTGAAGCCGGATTGCGCCAGCTTCGCTGCCAAGACTCCGTTTCGTGCTCCCAGACCGACATGCAACGGCTTGGTCATAGTGCCAAAATTACACACGACTCCGCTGGCCATCGAGGCCACAATGCCCAGCGCCATCTCCACTTGGGAAGAATTGAGCCCGAGCAGCTTGGCGCATGCGGCGCTCGCGCCGAAAGAGCCCAAAGTGCTCGGCGCGTGCCATCCGTCATGCTGGGAACCGCGCAGCGAATAGGCCAGCTTGGCGGTAACCTCAAAGCCGGCCACGTAAGCCTCCAGAATTTGGCGACCGCTGGCACCTGCAGATTCTCCCAAGGCGAACACCGCCGGGATGATGGGAGCCGTCGGTTGCCCCATTAATGTAAAACTGTGATCAAAGTCCAGCGCATGGGCCGAGGTGCCATTGGCAAACGCCGCCTGTAATGCTGAAGATCGAAATCGTTGCCCAAAGACCGCTGCCTCCTCGCGCGCGCCTTCATGGCGGGCGGTATCTGCGCAAATCCTGCCGCTTACTTCCTTGCTGCCGGCGAGCGCAACTCCGAGGCAATCCAGCACCGCCGTCTTTGCCGTTGCCACTGCTTGCGGCGGGATTTTGCCATACTGGTGTTCGGCCACGAAGCGCGCGATGTGTGCCGTTACGTCCATCTCTATGCTCCTCTGCGACGGGCAAGGCCAATCGCATATGGCTGATAACTTATGGCATATAGATCAAATCAAAGGAGCCATGGGCCATAAGCCATACGCTATACGCCAGCTCGTTCAGCTCGGCTTCTTGTATCTCGCGGCGGGAACGATTTCGGCGACCGTGCCGCCCGGAGCGCGGAATTTCACTGGAACGACTCCTGGGTCACTGATGATTTCACAACCAAATTTGCCGATCTCGGCCACATACTTGTCGAAATCGTCGACCTCAATCGCGAAGTGATGAATGCAAGGTCCAGCCCCCGATGCCCGCGCCTCTGCCGACTCTTGGGTGTCGTATTTTATGAGCGCCAGATCGATCTGGCCGTCGCTCAGGTGGCGTGACGTATGGTCCCTCACTTTGCTGGTTTCTACAGGTTTAAAACCAAATACCTGCTCGTAAAATTGGCTGGTTTTTTCGAGGTCATCCACTTTCAGCGCGATATGAACGATACGGGCCACTGTTGCCTCCTTCGAGCGTTAGGGGTGAGGGGTTAGGTGTGAGGCGCGAGAGTAATTCGAAATCCGCACGATTCGAAAATCCCAATCCGAAATCGCCTAACCCCTTACGCCTGACGCCTCACGATCCCCTGAGGTTAGGCGTGATGCCGGGACCTTTCATAATGCTGGCGCAGCAGGTCTTTACCGTAATCGTTGCCGTTCGGCGTGCGCACAACGACGTGAATGTGGTCTTTATAAGGCTTCTCGTATTGCCGGAACGCAACGCCCCGCTGGTGGTCGAACTCGATGATGATGACCGGGCTATGCACGCGGTAATAAAAGACGCTGTCGTCTTCGACGCCGCCCATCCAGCAGAAGTAGGTCTGCTGGAGATGCCTGCTGACCTCTTCCATCTTTATTCGCGCATGATCCGATCGCATGCGGCCGACGTGCAGATCAACCAAACGAAGCAAAAGGTCGTGCTGTGAATTCGATAGCTCCTCATAGCGGATGCCTTGATATTTCAGCTCAATGTTATCGCGAAAAGCCGAGGTGAACATTTCGCGCGGAAGCTCGGTTGAGATGACGGCCTTAGCGCGTTGAGCCGTGGAAAGCGCCCGGATCACGGCCAATCCCTGCTCCTCGTCGGCCTCAAAGACTCTCGTGCCGGCGTACTTGCCGCTTTTGGCATGAACCGGTTCCGACCCTAAAAACGTCGGGGTCATCACGACCTGATCGCCGAGAACAAAGTAGTTGATGTTGAGGTGATGGCCATCGATTTGCCAGCCCCACGGTTCGGTGGCCGAGGGTTGCTCCATGATACTCAGCCAGTAAAGGTCGTCACCATATTCATCGAGCTTGCCGGTCATTTCCATCACCGTCTC
>DASTOD010000544.1:0-2796 GCA_035762645.1 Binatia bacterium
GGATCAGCTCCCTCCGTTTCACCTACACCTCGATCTGCTCGACCACAACCTTTCGTTTAGGAAGTTTAGACAGATCGACTGGCTTTCGGATCATGCGAACGGCATCGATAAGGTTTTCACGGGCTTCCTCCAACGTCGCTCCCTGCGTCAGCGCGCCGGGCACGTCATCGGTCCATCCTACCCACCATTTCCCATCCTTAACGAAGCTTGCCTGGATCTTCATGCTCTCCCTCCTGCTATTCGTAACGATTCTATGCGATTTGGCAACCAGATGCCAAGGACTGGGGCGCAGCGGAGCAAGTGGGCGGGAGAAGGACCGTGTTCCTGGTGGAGACGTACCGTGGCCGTGCTCGTGGTCGGGAGAAGTACCGTTTTACTGCTCGTGTTCATGCGCTCGGGAAATTACCGCTCGTGATCGTGCTTGCCGCTGACACTTTCACGTTTTGATAATTCTCAAAACGTCAAAATGATGGATTCTTCAAGCTTGCTTGTATGTTACTTCCACGTTTCGGGAATTCCCGAAACGTCGAAATAACACGAAAAGCATTTCCCGCGACTCCGAGAAAAACGTGGTCGCGTCGGTGAGCCGGAGAGCCAAGAAATTCTAACTGGCCTTGGCTAAAGACTCTTGGTTCTGGATGACGATTTTAGGATCGGGATTTTCTTTGGGAACAGGAAGGGACTGCTCCTTGAGCAATTCAAGATGTTCCTCCATCCCCCACTTGGCTTGATAAAGACAGTCCTCAATGGAGTGACCGATCCCAGTGAAGCCCTCTAGATCCGGCGAATAGAATCCGAAGAAAGTAGGATCTTCCGTTGCCTCGATCACCAAGGAGTATTTGAGATCAATCACGACGTAATCTCCCTATTTTGATTTCAGACCTGCAGCCTTCAGTATGGCGTTGCAAGTTCCCGTAGGAATTTCTTTCGCTCCATGATAATCGACTCGAATGAGTCTGTCCACACCAGCTTTCCCATAGTAGCGAATCGAACCCTTCTCCTTGATGAGTCTAAAACCACTTTGCTCCAAAAGTCTTACGAGTTCGTTGAATCGCATCCGCAATCAACCCTCTTACCACAGTTCGAGGGTCTAAGCGAAGAACTGGAGGCGACACAAGCCCCTGTTACGCGTACCAAAAGAATCGTCTTCGTGTCTTGCTGGAGCTTTTTTTGGCTGGCGACTCTTGCTTGTAGGATACTTCCACGTTTCGAGAATTCTCGAAACGTCGAAATGAGATCCTTATTTGAGATTGCTCGAAACCTGTATCACTTTCCCAAGCACTTTCAGAAGCTCTCGGGTCTCACCCTTGTGCTTGAGCCAGTAACGCACCTCTTTGCCAGCAGTGTCATACCTTACCAGATCCGCCGCTCTGAGCTTCGCTAAGTGCCCGCTCACGGTTTGCACCGATCGTCCGGCAGCCTTGGCCAGCTTGCTGGGCGTCATCGCCCCGCCATTTTCTAAGAGCACCACCAGTTGATAGACGACCGGATTCCCGAGCAGCCGGCACAGCCTCGATTCGCGGTAGTCGGTTTCATCCATCGGCACCCGTCTATGCCGCAACACATTTCTTCCGTCAAGCGATGTTTCCACGTTTCGGGAATTCCCGAAACGTGGAAATGACGACAATCATCAGCTTGAGGCGCGGATTCGACACCTCAAAGCCTGATTTGGCTCTCTAGAAATCCCGCCTCTATCTGGTTTCGACTGCTACTTGGGAAATCTTGAGCGCGATACCCATAGGCAGCGGATTATCGCCGATGCTCAAAGCCGTGCCCAATCTCTCCAGCTCCCAGGATGAGACTCTTTCTTTTGTAACGCCTTCTCGTGCTTTTGTGGTGTCCTCCAGTTTGTCGGCCTGGGGCAATTTGATCAGGTATTTGACGTTGTTCCCATCGCTCAGCGTCACCGAAAGAACCATCTGTTTACCTTCTTCCGTTGCCAGTGTTTGAAGCGAGGCGACTTGAGTCGACAAGGTGGTGCTCTTAACGGTGTCCATGTACAGCCAGATGAAGGCGCCGATAAAGGCAGCCATCACCAACCAGCCATACTGGCCGATCCTTTTCTGCCTGGTTAGAGATCGGCTTCTCTGGAGATTGAAGAACTTTCGGTAAGTCTCCTTTTCCGCCGTCACTCTTTTCGCAGGATCTTGTTCCTGTGAACTCGGAGGTTGATCATAAGCCAGCCCGATGCTGTTCAATATCATGCCTAAGATCACCAAGCCTAAGGGAATCGCGATGATCAATAGAGGATTCATAACTCTCTCCTTTTTTAAGGCTCTTGATAGCCTCAGATATTGGAAGAGGGAGGGGGAACCGGGAATACGTTCGCTGCCAAACCGGAGCCGAAGTCCATGCCCACCGTTGGGTATGTGGCCCGGGTCTTCTTACCTCTTGCGCGCCATTACAGCTCTCGAAAATGCCATAACCGTTATTCTTTTAAGATAACCCTAGTCTGGCCCGGAAGGGATTGCTGTCCAATAGTGGACAGGTTTGAAAAGAATTATCGCGAAAAAATTCTTCGTGAGGGGCACCAAGGCGGGGCCAGAACCAAAGGATCGAGGGTTAAAAAGACGTGATCGTGGTCCGTGTTCGTGCTTCGCTGGGGAATTTGACGTTTTGAGAATTCTCAAAACGTCAACGTGCAATCAAGATCAGGAACCGGGTATCACAGTTCAGTTTCAAAAAATGCCCGCAGTGTAACGATTTGCGCGCCTTATGACAAGCAGTTTTCCAGACCAGGAGACGCGAAGACAAGGAGACAGGGAGCGAATCGGAGAAAAGCCGTGCTCGTGTCCG
>DASTOD010000545.1:0-11922 GCA_035762645.1 Binatia bacterium
CAAGACCGGAGACAAAGTTAGACTTCGGTTAGGCAATCTGGGCGCAACGGACCATCACCCAATGCACATTCACGGACATCACTTTCGGGTCACGGCCACTGACGGTGAAGATATTCCACTTTCGGCCCAGTGGCCCGAAACAACCGTCCTAGTCGGTGTCGGACAATCACGCAACATCGAATTTATCGCCAGTGCTCCCGGCGACTGGGCTTTCCACTGTCACATGACCCACCACATCATGAACCAGATGGGACATGAGTTTCCAAACATGGTGGGAATAGATCCTAAAGGTCTTGAAGAGAAGCTTCGCCCTCTTCTCCCGGCGTATATGACAATGGGTCATACAGGAATGGACATGGGTAAGATGGCCGAAGTTATGCCTTATCCCCGGAATACGATCTCCATGAAGGGCGCTACTGGGCCTTTCGGTGACTACATCCCAATGGGTGGTTTATTTACGATCATCAAGGTTCGGGATCAGTTGAAAAGTTACGATGAAGATCCCGGTTGGTATCAACATCCAGCCGGAACCGTCGCGCTGAAAGCAAGCGATGAGGAACTTCGTCGCGACGGGATCGATGTAAGTAAGCTCACGGTGCAGTCCGGTAATGGTTCCGCGTCTGCAGAGAAGGATGGCGGTCATTCGGGTTCAGGTCATTAAACTCAGGCGAGTCGGCGGCCTACTCGGAACTACAGGACTTCCTCGACGATGACAGCAAGATTCTCGCGTTTTTTTGACATCCGATCTGGCGAGGCCTATCGCGTAAGCATCATGGCCTCTCTCCTTTTCTTGCTGCTAGCGGCCAATAACCTCATCAAGATTCTCCGTGACAGCATATTTCTTGGCCAACATTCCGTTTCCGAGTTGCCGTACCTCTATATCTCTGTTGCTCTGCTGGCGGGAGTAATCATTGCTACCTACACGAGGTACACAGCAAACCTGTCAATTGTCCGCCTCATTCTCACGACCAACGTGATCATTCTTTCGAACATCGGTTTTTTCTGGTTTGTTTTGACGTACTTTGATCCTGGCTGGAGCCACTATGCCTTTTACATTTGGTCGGCCATAGCAAGTGTCACTGCAGTGGCACAATTATGGACGCTCGCCAACCATATTTTCACGCCAGAAGAAGGCAAGCGATCGTTTGGTCTCCTTACCGCCGGAGGCACAGTCGGGGGCGCTGCGGCTGGATTCGGAGTTAAATGGTCGCTTCATCTCTTCGTCGAAAGCAATCACCTACTGTGGGTCGTCGCAGGCCTCTATATAGCGGCTTCAGCGTTGGTCCTTTGGGCGGAAAGTCGGTTTGAAGGGAAAGTTTCTGAGAGAGAGTTGGAAATGCCGGAAGAACCGAAAGAAGCTCGAACCGGCAGTATAGGCGAGCTTCTCGCCAGCTCAAGATATCTCAAGACGATCGCTGCCATTATCCTATTTTCAGTTGTCGTATCGACCTTGATTGACTTCCAGTTCAAGGCGGCAGCGAAACAGGCCTATCCTTCAAGAGGGGATCTCACGGGCTTCTTCAGTTCTTATTACGGTTGGCTCAGTGTCGCGACTTTC
The DNA here is from genome assembly GCA_035762645.1 of Binatia bacterium. Classification (GTDB taxonomy): domain Bacteria; phylum Desulfobacterota; class Binatia; order UBA9968; family UBA9968; genus DASTOD01. The sequence goes on from DASTOD010000545.1 coordinate 1,559, forward strand.
TTTGCGCAGGTTGTTCTGACCGGAAAAACGTTGACGGCGTTTGGTCTAAGGCCTAGCCTCTATCTAACTCCCGGAGCTCTTTTCACCGGCTCTCTGACTATCATGATTTGGCCGAGCCTTTTGGCAGCCGCGCTGACCCGAATGGCCGACGTAACATTGCGCAACAGCATTCACCGGAGTGGTATGGAGATTCTCTATATGGCCGTACCGAGCGGTGTGATGAGAAGGGTCAAAAGCTTTCTCGACGTTGTTATCGAAAGAGTCGGGGACGCAAGTGCCGGATTCATCATTATTTTGTTTAGTTTCTCTTCAACTGAAAGATACTTAACCTACGTTCATTTCATCTGTCTCGCACTCATTTTTCTGTGGTTCGTGCTCATCCCGGTCCTACAAATCGGCTATGTCGAGGCTTTAAGTAAAGGATTAATAACGAAGGAACTTCCTCCGAGAGACGACTGGTTGGCAAGTAATCGCAGCAGGGGATCTTTGCGCGATTAACTAAGGTGAAACAAGCGGCTAGCTTGCCTGATAAATAGCTGCGCATGTGCATAGGGTTTGAGCAATATCGATGGCCCGGAGAGTATTGCTACCCAAAGGTGCGTAATTTTTAAGCGAATGCGAGGGATATCTCACTGGCATTTGAATTGCTGTTTTAGGTTGACATTTAGAATTAACAACTTAACTAAAGGGAGGTATGCCGTGAAAACCAGAACATCGATTGTAATTGTAGCTGTCTTCGGTCTGTTAGTTTCCTGTACAATAAACCCGATGCCCATGGACATGACGCAAGCTGTCCAGACCGCCAAGACCCGCAGCGATCACGATGCGTTGGCAAAGCATTATGAAGATGCAGCCAGAGAGATGAGGGCAAAGGCGGACGAGCACAAAAAGTTACTCGCCTATTACGAGGCGAGGAAGGATCTCATTCGCAAGCATGCTCAAGATCTAATAAACCATTGCCAGGGTTTAATACGCATCTATCAGCAGGCCGCAACTGAGAACATGGAAATGGCTAAGTCTCATCGTGAATTGGCGGCGGCAGCGAAGTAAACTTGGGCTGAGTATCTGCCGAACATCCATCAAGCGAGACGGCATTATTGGGGATCACTGACTTCGCGCCGTTTCTTTTGCACAAATGGGAAGAAGGTCCTATTAAATTCGCGCCGATGAAAAAAAGACAAAGTACACTTCTATCATTAACGCCGTCGCCGCCTCTTAATTATCAATGGCAGCGCGACGAGCAGAGGGTCGGAGCATAGGAGCTTTTCGTGGCATTCCCTTTGCTCTCTACTCAATATGGGAAAGTTTAGTGATGCTTCGCTCGCGACATGGTCTGGGGTGGCTGGTTCGCCGTAAAGGCGGACATGCGAGACCCGGGAAACGATTTTCGGTCGGCACCGCGATTATAGCCACGTTGTCATACCTGACTGTCGTGTTGGTGTGTGCTTGTACGGATAGCGAGTATTTGCGTCCGTCTGGTGTACAGACCCTGCCAGTTCAGACCGTTGCCTCAGAGACCCCGGTTGGTGACACTACTGAAGAACTCTGCAAGTTCATACATGAGCATATACTCACGCTGCCAGCTTCTTCAGCCGGATCAATTCTTATCAGCAAAAGTTCATATCTGGATGTCCTGATCGGTGAAGAACTGCCGCCTCAGATGCCGATCTCGGTTGCTTTTCGACCACCGGGTAAGAGGTTCGCTCCCGCCAGAATAGTAGTTTTTCCGTTGTACTCCGTTCTCCGCATCTAAAACTCTCTCCTGTTTCATTGGAGCCGATTTCTGGCCCTGTTGACTTTGGAATTGGATTCGCGTCACAGGTTGACGAGGCTTGTGACAGTGCGAAAACTGGAAAGAGAGAGATCATGAAACTCACAAATATTTTACCAGCAATCGGTTTGGTCGTTCTGTTTTCGTCCTCTGGATTTGCACAGGAGCCAACGAGCAAGACGGAGTTGATCACCCATTTGGAGGAAGTGCAAAAGGACTGCGAATGGAAGACTCGGAACCTAACCGGTGGACCCAAAGGAAAAATGCTACTGCACAAAAGAACCATGGACGATGTGCTGGAGCAGCTCAAGGCAGGTGAGCCAGTTGATCCCAAAAAGATCGACAAAGCTCTCGAGGTCCATCCGGGCTGACCTTTGGCAACGATTCCCCCGAGCAGAAGGGATTCTAAAGGAAGAAGGGAGGTCTGATGAAAGGCGTCTTTAAGCGTAGCTGGCCTGGAATGGTGATTGTGGCGGCGGTTGCGTTGGGTGGTGGTTTGGGAGAGGTAGGGGCTCAAACAGCCTTGAGTCTCACAGACGCCGTCACCGAAGCACTGGCGAAAAACCCGGAGATTCAAACGCTTCAACAACGCTTCCAGTCCGCGTCGGCGAAAGCAAAGCAAGCGCCTTACCTAGAGGACCCCGAGATCGTTTTCCAGCTTGGGGGAGTGCCCTTTTCGAATCCGACTAGCTTCAACCAGTCGGATACCAACTCGCTTGGCATACGCCAGAAGCTAACTTTTTTTGGCAAGCTCGGGCTGAAGGAAAAGATCGCGCAGCAGGAAGTGAAAATCGTGGAACAGGAGCTTCGCGCCAAAGAGAGGGAGATTATCGCCATGGTCAAGATGGCGTATGCCGATCTCTTTATGGCGCGAAGAAGCGTCGAAATCCTTCGTGAGCAGTTGGAGATCATGCGGAGTATTATCCGAGCAACTGAAGCGCGTTATCAGGTCGGGAGAGTCACCCAGCAGGACGTGTTCAAAGCGCTGCTGGAGCAGAGCGAGATCATGAATCAACTTATCGTTGCCGAAGAGGACGGCAGCGCAGCCGAGGTGAAGCTCAATACTGCCATGTATCGCCCGCCGCGAACCCCCATCCAGGTTCCTGCTGATCTCACGCTGCCTAATGGCGCGCTCAGCCTCGCTGGTATAGACGAAATGGCCCTGGCAAATCGCCCGGAATTAAAAGGCGCAGAGGAAGAAATCGCGCGGAGCGAAAGATTGTATGAGTTGGCGGAGCGAAACCGGAGATTCCCCGATTTCATGGTGGGATGGGATTACATGCGCATGCCAACGGAAATGAAGAAGGAACGTTACGGAGCGATGGTTAATATAACTATCCCTTTTTCACCGTGGACGATCGGTAGGCGCAACTATGAAGTCGAGGAGACTCTCGCGGAGATCCGCGCCGCCAGGACGAATCGGGATGCGATGAGAAACATGACTCTGAGAGCAGTGGGAGAGTCGCAAGCCAGAGTCCAAGCCGCAAGGAGATCGGTTCAGTTATACCGCGACGGCCTGTTGTCGCAGGCCGAGCTCTCTTTCCGCTCCGCTCTCACCGCCTATCAGACCGGGCGGGTAGAGTTTGTCACCCTCCTGGAGGCTCAGCGAGCTCTGCGCGAAGCGCGCATGGGGTACTACAAAGCCACTGCAGGATTTTTGCAAAATCTGGCGGATCTGGAGCGCGTCGTGGGTAAAGAGCTGCCGTAAGACGTGAACAACTTGAGGAGGTAGGGAGAACGATATGTCGACGAGAGCGGCACTAAAAGGATTTGGGTTCCTTCTACTTGGCTTAATTCTGCTAGCCACTGGTTATTGGTTGGGGCAATCCAAATCCAACGGGGAACATGGCAGCCCTTCATCGCAACCCACGAATATGGAAATGGAAAAGGGCGCATCAAGTATGCCCGGTATGTCTTCAGGAGAGATCGGCGTAAGCCCCGAAAAACAGCAGATGGTGGGAATCCGAACCGCAGTAGCGGAAGTCCGGCCTTTGGTAAAAAAGATTAGAACTGTCGGAGTTGTAACGTTCGACGAGACCAAGGTGGCTCAGGTGTTTACCAAAGTCGATGGATGGATCGAACAGCTCTTCGTTAACTACACAGGGAAACTGGTCGAGAAAAAGCAACCCCTGTTTACCCTTTACAGCCCCGATTTGGTCGCGACACAGGAAGAGTATTTGCTCGCGCTGCACGCTGAAGAGTCGCTCGCATCGAGCTCAGTACGCGAGGTGCGCGCGGGCGCGGCTTCCCTTGTCGCGGGGGCACGACGCAGGCTCAGCCTGTGGGACATTTCCGAGGAGCAGATCGAGGAACTCCAAAAGACCCGCCAACCCAAAACAACATTAACCATTTATTCCCCCATCAGCGGCTTTGTCATCAAGAAAGACTCGTTTCAGGGCATGAAGGTCATGCCCGACAAGGAGCTCTATACGATCGCCGACCTTTCCACCGTTTGGGTAAACGCCGATATCTACGAGTTTGAGCTTCCCTATATTCGAACGGGGCAGAAAGCAACGATCGCCTTGTCCTATTTCCCTGGGCGCGCGTTTACTGGACGAGTTTCATGGATCGCACCGGTTCTCGATGAAAAAACCCGCACGACAAAAGTGCGCCTGGAGTTTTCGAATCGGGATTTCAGTTTGAAACCGGAAATGTACGCGAACGTGGAAATCGATGTCGACGGGGGGAAAAAGTTGGCGGTACCTGATGAGGCGGTCTTAGACTCCGGCGTGCGGAAAGTCATATTCGTCGACAAGGGCGAAGGTCGCTTCGCGCCTGCTGAAGTCAAACTTGGCGGCAGGTTTGACGGTTATTACGAGGTTCTGGAAGGTCTTTCTCCGGGTGAGCGTATTCTAGCTAGCGCGAGTTTTCTCCTGGATTCGGAAAGCCGGCTCAAAGAAGCGATGGGCGCGATGGCGGGCATGCCAGGAATGGAAATGGAAGGGGCTAAGGGCAAAGGAAACATGAAAGGCATGAAAATGGACACTCCGGCCGCGAGCGGCCCGCAGGAAAAAAAGGTGCAGGATCTGACTCTGGTTTTGTCGACCCAGCCTGAAAAAGCCAAGGCCGGGGAAAATCTCGTCCGTGTAAAGATCACCGATAAGTCCGGCAAACCGGTCAACGATGCCAAAGTCTCCTTTGTCTTCAATATGAGCATGCCCGGCATGGCGCCCTCCAGGGCGGAAGGCAAATTATCTAAAGACGGAATTTATGAAGCGAAAGCCAACTTTGCTATGGCGGGAGCATGGGAGGTAACCGTTGCGATCCGCCGGGCCGGACAAAAAGAGATTCAGGAAAAATTCAGGGTGACCGCCCAACAATAGAGAAAAACAAGTGATCGAAAGAACCATCGAAGGCAGCGCCCGCAATAAGTTTCTCATCTTTCTTATGGTCCTTTTCTTCAGCGCCGCGGGGATCTGGGCGTTGAAGAACACACCGTTGGACGCGATACCGGACCTCTCCGACGTCCAGGTGATTGTCTACACTACATGGATGGGACGAAACCCCACGATCATGGAAGACCAGGTGACCTATCCGATCGTTACGACGATGATCTCCGCCCCGAAGGTCAAGTTTGTGCGCGGCTTTTCCGATTTCGGCTTTTCCTATGTCTACATCATCTTTGAAGATGGAACCGACATCTATTGGGCGAGAAGCCGCGTGCTGGAGTACCTGAACCAGGTGACCAGAAGACTTCCTCAGGGCGTTACCCCCACCCTCGGACCGGATGCGACCGGAGTCGGCTGGGTTTTTCAATATTCTCTGGTGGACGAGAGTAAAAAGTACGATCTAGCTCAGTTGCGCAGTCTCCAGGACTGGTACCTGCGTTATCAGATCGGCAGCGTCGACGGCGTAGCTGAGGTAGCAAGTCTGGGGGGATTCGTGCGGCAGTACCAGGTAAACCTGGATCCTAACAAAATGGCTGCGTATCGCCTTTCAGTAAAGGGCGTCATGGAAGCGATTCGGATGAGCAACAATGATGTCGGCGGCCGGTCCGTAGAAATTAGCGGGGCGGAATACATGGTGCGTGGCCGCGGCTACATCAAATCACTGAAAGACATCGAGATGATTGCTGTGGGAGGCGAGCGCGGCACACCGATTCTCGTACGCGACATCGGGAGAGTCGCTCTGGGTCCGGATATGCGACGGGGGATTGTCGAATTGGACGGAAAGGGCGAGGTGGTCGGCGGCATCGTCGTCATGCGTTACGGTGAGAATGCCCTGAACGTTATTGATCGTGTGAAGAAAAAACTCACTGAGATTGCACCTTCACTCCCGCCAGAGGTGAAAATTGTCACAAGCTACGACCGCTCCGATCTCATCTTGAGGTCGATCGCTACTCTCAAGGAAAAACTCATCGAGGAAAGCATCATTGTCAGCATCGTGTGTCTGGTTTTTCTGTTCCATTTTCGTAGTGCCCTGGTCGCCATCTTGACTCTCCCCATCGCGATCATCATTTCTTTCATCGCGATGTATTACCTTAATCTCACCTCGAACATCATGTCGTTGGGGGGCATTGCCATCGCCATTGGCGCCATGGTGGATGCTGCCATCGTTATGGTGGAGAACGCGCACAAAAAGCTGGAGCACTGGGAAGCGGCGGGTAGGCCGGGAGACCGAAGCCAAGTGCTTATCGAAGCGGCCAAAGAAGTCGGAAAGCCCCTCTTCTACTCTCTCCTCATCATTACAGTATCTTTTCTGCCGGTGTTCACCCTCGAGGCTCAGGAAGGCAGACTCTTCAAGCCCCTGGCGTACACTAAGACCTTCGCCATGTTTTTCTCGGCGTTTCTTTCCGTAACTCTCGTTCCGGTCTTGATGCTGTTATTGATTCGCGGGCGCATCCACCCTGAGGCGAAAAATCCAGTGAATCGTTTTTTGATCGCTCTCTATATGCCCGTTGTTCGACTGGTGCTGCGTTTCAAAATGACCACCATTATTCTGGCTGTCGTAGCGCTCATCTTGACGCTCCCGGCATTTACAAGGTTAGGCTCCGAGTTCATGCCGCCGCTCAACGAGGGAATGATCTATTATATGCCTACTACCCTCCCTGGCATTTCGATCACGCAGGCAAGCCGAGTCCTGCAGATGCAGGACAGAATTCTGAAAAGCTTCCCTGAAGTCCAGTGGGTCTCGGGCAAGGCCGGCAGGGCCGAAACCTCAACGGACCCGGCCCCATTCAGCATGGGGGAAACAACGGTGATGCTGAAACCTGAGTCCGAGTGGCGCAAGCTACGAATCGACCGGTCTCATTGGCCCCAGCCGTTTCGCTACCTGGGCGAACTTATGTTGAGCCCCAGCCGGGCGATGACATGGGACGAGCTGGTTGCCGAAATGGACAAATCGCTACGCCTTCCCGGCGTAGCGAATGCGTGGACGATGCCGATCAAAAACCGCATCGACATGCTATCTACTGGTATCCGTACCCCCGTCGGAGTCAAGATCTTTGGTCCCGATCTGCAGAAAATCGAAGAAATTGGAAAACAGATCGAAATGGTTGTTCAATCGGTTCCCGGCACGCGCACAGTTTTTGCGGAGCGCGTCACCGGAGGTTATTACCTTGACTTCGAGTTGAAGCGCGAAGAGATCGCGCGCTACGGGCTGGCTCTCGACGATGTCCAGATGATCATCGAGTCCGCGATCGGCGGAGAGAGTATCTCCACGACAGTGGAAGGGAGAGAACGCTACCCCATCAGTGTGCGCTACGCTAGAGAACTGCGTGACGATGTAGACAGATTGAAACGCGTTCTGGTTCCCGCCATGAACGGCGCGCAGATTCCCTTGGGCCAATTGGCCGACGTTCGACTGACCTCAGGCCCGGCGATGATACGGGATGAAGACGCTCAACTGGCCGGCTATGTGTTCGTCGATATGACCGGCAGGGACATTGGCAGCTACGTCGAAGAGGCCCAAAAAAAGGTCGCCGAGCAGGTCCAGATACCCACCGGCTATAGCCTCGTCTGGAGCGGACAGTACGAGTATATGCAGCGGGCCAAGGAGCGGCTCATCTATGTGGTCCCGCTTACCCTGGTCATTATCTTTGTGCTTCTCTACATGAACTTCCAGTCGGTGGCGAAGAGCGTTATCGTGCTCCTATCGGTGCCCTTCGCTGTTGTCGGTGCGGTCTGGCTCCTCTACTTGCTAGGTTACAATTTGAGCGTGGCGGTGTGGGTGGGGATCATCGCCCTTGCCGGTGTCGCGGCGGAGACCGGCGTGGTGATGATCGTTTACCTCGACGAGGTCTATGAGAGGAAACTGCGCGAGGGATCAATGACTAAGGCGGAAGACCTCTATGAGGCGATCATCGAAGGCGCCGCCCATCGCGTCAGGCCCAAGATGATGACGGTGACAGCCATCATTGCAGGTCTTCTTCCCATCATGTGGTCTCACGGATCTGGAGCTGACCTGATGAAAAGGATCGCCGCGCCGATGATCGGCGGCATGGTGACGTCGACCATTCTTACTCTGGTGGTCATTCCAGCGATTTATGCGCTGTGGCGAGAATGGGAGATGAAAAATGCGTCTCGACGAGCAGGGGTTTAGCAACGCCGGCTGGAATGGCGCTGGAGCGGAAAGCGTTTACCGAGAGAAAATTGGACTCGGTTCAGAAAGGGGGTCGCAATGAGGAAGCGTCAAAATCGCAAAAACGGAAGCAGGGAAATCCCAATTAAGGAAGTTAGTGAGTTTAGTCTGACCGACGATAAGCTACAGCACCAACGGATCGCTGAAAAAGCCTACGCGCTTTACCAGTGCCGAGGTTGCTGTCACGGTCGCGATTTGGATGACTGGCTTGAGGCGGAGCGACTGGTTTTGGCCGAGATCGAGCTGCAAAGCCAGCCTGAACGGCGAAAAAAAAGTTAGGCATGGGTTGCCGGCCCGAGAGGGTTGCTATGGATAGAGAATGGAAAGGCACATCTTCCGCAGAGGTCTCGCTGATTTTGCGACTCCTGGAAGCAGGAAACCTCGACACAGTCTATCGGGATCTTTACCTGGAGCGCGCACAGGTGCTTACGGGTGCGTTGCTGCCGCACTCGGAATATCTTCGCCTGAAGAACAGCAAAGGGGAGATCGATGATTTGCTGCGCCAAGTCGCCCCGGCGCTGGAACGTCAGGAATGGGTGAAGGTGAAAGAGTTGACCGGTCGGATACGTGTTATGCGCCAGACGGTCGAGGAAAAACACGCTCTTTCGGATGTAGCTGGAAAAATTTATGAACCGAGTGACGTCCCTTTCAATCCTTTTGATCGAGGTCTCCAAGGTGTATTGGCCTTATCGAAGCAAGAGCCGGCGCAGTTACGGGATAACCTGGTGGAGACTTTGGCTACCTTGGAGAAAGAAGATCCGGCCTTGCGAGACTTTTATGCGCGGCGGCGGGCCTACTTTCAGAGTCTTTCCTTCAATACGTGTGAAGACGGCAACATAATTAAAGAGATCGATCCGACGCAAATCCAAAGGCAGGCTCGCTGGGCGCTGGTCAACAGGGATATCAGCTCGCTGGAACGTTTAGCTGAGGAAATGCTCAGACCAAAGCCGTTCGTTCAGGTTAAACCGATAACCACCGTTGAACCGACAAGCATCCCGAGGGTTGTGAATGGTGAGGACCCGTCCTTTATCTTTTCGGAAAAAACTCTTAGCGCCGCGCGCCGGTTCCAATTGGTCTCGGCGCGGGTCGAGTCTTCTCGGGAGTTTGGTGATTATCTTCGTTGTTGTTGTGCAGCGTACGCTAAGATTCCCGACCGGCCGCTGACGGAGGCGGAAAAATGTATCGAAGGTTGTACCTGCGGCCATCCCTGTCCCCCCAGTATTTCGGAGCCACTTAAAGAAACATTGGATCTTTTGATGCTCCATCCGTTCATCAATTCCGCTGGTATGCGCTATCTCCCTCGCTTTGTTCCTGAGCTGCTTCTGGTCGAAGACTTTTCCGAGGAGGAGAAGTATTCGTCAGCATCGGAGTTGCTCAGCGCCCTAGGATTGCCGAGACGAGCCGCGCTTTCCAGGATGGAAATCGATCACGCGTTACTTCAGCGCGGGGCGCAGATTGTAAAGAGTGAACTCTGCCTTGATCCGCAAGAATTCCGGCTGGCATGCATTCCTTTCGATCTTTACAGCCGGCTGGCACCCACGCAGGGCTGGGGACAGAAAAAACTGTGGACCCACTTTGATGGATTTCAGATTTGGAAAGGCCCGAAGTTACGAGCGCTCGTCGGCGGCGATGTTCGTTTCGGTGGAAGGTACGACCTGTGCAGCATCAGCCGCGCGGATGAACGAGACGGAGTAGTTGCCCGCTTCGCTGTCATCCGGCGGGAACGGCTTATAACCGGTTAAGGGATGGTCAGAAAACGTAAGTCCTTCGCTTAAGGCGATGTGAAATCATCTTTGGGAGGTGCAGCAGTGAAACTTACGATCGGTGTTGCGCATAATAAGCGTTATCAATTGACCGTGGGTGTAGAAGGCTCCTCATGGAGCATTCTCCTGTGATCGTGATGAATCATATCCGTAGAGACGATCTTCGGGAACAAGAGAAAGCTCGGGCACATAGCTCTTCCGGCCACGGTCTAGAAAGGCGTCCATTTATGGGTAAGAACACTCTCACAGTG
>DASTOD010000546.1:0-5647 GCA_035762645.1 Binatia bacterium
CGAGTCCGATAGCGAGCATCACAGCGGTGGTCTGGTTGCTGGGTCGGTGGAGATTGCCCAGGCCTTGGCGCCATGGAAAGGTTAAAACGGTGGGACCCAATTTGCTGATCAAGGCCGAGATTCCCCTGGCCACAGAGACCAGAAAGGCGAAGACGATCAGGACGCCGGCCGTGAAACAAAAACCGTAAACCCAGCTCCCGGTCGTGGCGACGGCAAAGCCGCTGACGGCCGCAGTGATGAGAAAAGCGATTGACCAGAGTAGCGGATCCCGTCTCACGCCTGTCGTTTCGTGCGAGGACCGCAGCGCGAGTAACGGGGAGATATTTCTAAGCGGCACCAGGGGAATGAGCGAAAAGAGCACAGCCGTTCCCAGGCCGATCACCATCCCCGCCCATATCCCGCTTGGCGCAACCGATAGGCCGGTCCACACAGGAAGAAAATCCTTGAGCGCAACCGGAAGAAGAAACTGGAAGAGCGCGCCGAGAGCCGCGCCGATGAGAGACCCGGCTAGGGCAGTGAGGAGCACTTGGGCGAGAAAGACCAAGACGGTTTCCCTTGGCGCGGCTCCGATGCAGCGCAGCACTGCCACTGAGGAAATTTTTTGTTTGGTATAAACGTGGACGCCGCTCGCCACACCCACTCCGGCGAGCAGAACCGACACGAATACCGCAAGACGGAGATATCGAGAAAGATTTTCTATGGACGCCGAAATCGCCTCCGTCCGCCGGCTCACCGTGTCAGCTCTCAGTTGGAGTCGCCGGAGGTCCGGCGCAATCCGCTGCACGAGCGACTCGACCTCAACATCAGGATTGAATCTGAAATACACCCGGTAACGAACCAGGCTGCCCTTCTGCATCAGCAAACTTTGGTCCAAATACGCGATCGGCACGTAGACGCGCGGGCTGATAAGGGAAAAAGTCAGCGGCTCGCCGGGAATCTTTCGGAGCTTCCCTACAATCTGGAACTCTTGATCCCCGATGCGCACCCGATCTCCCACGTGCGCGTCGAATTGGAGCATCAAGTTCTCATCGATCAGCGCGTAGGGGCCATCGCGAAACGCTTGGGCCGCCGCGGCAGGTTCCGTTTCCAGCGCGCCGTAATATGGGAATTCGCCACTCACGGCCCTGACCTGAACCAGTCTCGATTTTCCGCTCCTGGCAAAAAGGGCCATGGAGGAAAAGCCGACCTGCCGCGACTGATTCCCACCTAATGAACGGATGAAGGCCTCATCATCGGGGTTGAAAGGCTCCCGGCTTTCGATCGACAGATCGGCCCCGAGGAGAGTTTTCGATTGCGCGCGAATGCTGGATTGCACGTTGTCACGAAACGAAAAACCGATAACAACGGACATGACCCCCAAAACAACGCACAACATGGAGAGAAACAGCGGTCTCACGCCCCGGCGCGCGTCTCGCCATGCCATCCGCCAAATCCATCCTTTGAAAAGCGCTTTCATAAGCCCGGCAATATTATCCAATAGCGGAACCCTTCACCTGGGCTCCGTTGTCCGAAACCAGCCGTCCGGCCCTGAGACCTATGACGCGGCCCGCTTCTCGAGTCAGTTCGGTGTCGTGGGTCACTAAAATGAGCGTTGTCCCGGTCGTCGCGTTTAACTCAAAAATCAGGTGCACGATATCCTTGGCGGTCTCGCCGTCGAGGTTGCCGGTAGGTTCGTCGGCAAAAAGAATTTTAGGCCGGTTCATGAACGCTCGCGCGATGGCGACGCGCTGTTGCTCGCCTCCCGAGAGTTGAATGGGATAATGTTCCAAGCGACTGCGGAGTCCCACGCGTTCGAGCAGTTCCACCGCCCGGCTTCGCGCGTGATTCTCGCCGCGAATCTCCGCCGGCACCATGACGTTTTCCAGGGCGGTCAGAGAGGGGAGCAGTTGAAAACTCTGGAAGATAAATCCAACGAACCGGTTGCGTAATATAGCGAGTTCTTCCTCGTTTGCCTCTTGAAGCGCAATCCCATTGAACCGTACCGACCCCTCACTTGGGCGTTCCAGCCCCGCGCAAATCGCGATGAGTGTCGTTTTGCCACTACCCGACGGTCCAACGATAGCGCAGGTGCTTCCCTCCTCGACAACAAACGATACGTCGCTTAGAACCGTCAAGGTTTGATTCCCGCTCTTAAAAAACTTGCTCAAATGCTCTACTCTTAGGATGGTAGGGTCTTTCATGTTAATCGTTGGAAACCGGGACGGCAGGAAAACTCCTAAAGGCACGGTCAAGCATCGGACACATTCAGCAACTTTAAAGGGTTTATGAACGCTACACAACTCTTCGCTAACGTTCGGCAGATGGGTCTCTATTTTGTGCTGCTCATTGGTCTGTGCGCCGCCGCGCCGGCGCCGCCGACAATTTTATTTTTAGGCGATAGCATTACGGCTGGTTACGGAGTCGATCCGTCAGAGGCCTTTCCTGCGCTGATTGAGAAAAAAATACGCGGCAAGGGTTGGAATTTCAGAGTAGTCAATGCCGGCCAGAGCGGTGACACGACCGCCGGCGGCTTAAGCCGGCTGGATTGGCTGCTGAAAAACAGAATCGATGTACTGGTCCTTGAACTCGGCGCCAATGATGGATTGCGCGGGCTACCTGTCGAAAACATGAAGAAAAACCTCCAAGCAATCATCGACCGGACCAAGGAGCGATATCCCGAAGCAAAAATCGTCATCGCGGGAATGGTGGTTCCACCAAATATGGGGAGTGAGTATAGCCGGCGGTTCGAGGCTGCTTTCCGTGAGTTGGCAAAAAAGAACAAGGCGGCGCTCATTCCCTTCATATTGGAAGGAGTGGCAGGAGTACGAGCAAGCAATCTTCCGGACGGCATTCACCCGGCAGCCAGGGGTCATCAAATCGTCGCCGCCAACGTGTGGAAAGTGCTGGAACCGATTTTGCGCCCTCTCGCTGCAAACTAGATGAGAACACAAACCGGAAGGCACGCGATGCTGGTCAACCGCCGCACCTTGCGCATTGAATGGGGCCAGTGCGATCCCGCCGGGATCGTCTTTTATCCGCAGTACCTCATCATGTTCGATACCAGCACGGGATGGCTGTTCGAGCGCACCGGCTTGACACCGCTCGCCATGAGAAAGAAATACGGGATCGTTGGCATACCTATAGTGGAAGTGGGAGCGCGGTTCCTGATGCCTTGCCGCTTCGATGACGCAGTTGTCATGGAGAGCGAGGTTGGCGAATGGGGACGAAGCAGCTTCACGGTGCGCCACCGGGTGCTAAAAGAAGGTCAACTTGCGCTCGATGGCTTCGAGAAACGTGTTTGGGCGGCTCCCCATCCGGACCGAGCGGGAGCCATTCAAGCCCAGCCGGTCCCGGCCGAGATCATCGCCAGCCTCTCCGACCCCACCGGCGCGACGACTGTGGTATCAAAATGAAACGGTAAACTCGATGGAAGGAGTCTGCTCCGATTTCATCCGTTTTTTCGCTTGACATAGCGAACCACAGCTGAATAGGCTCCCTCACAAGGAACGCTAATAGGAGGTTTGCTATGGCTGAGTCATTGGAGAGTTTCAAAAGCTATATCGGAAAGAGTGAAAAGGCCACGGATGTGGTGACCGCGTCGGCGATGTTGAAGTTCGCCGCCACGTTGGGCCAGGAAAATCCGCCGATGGATAAGGGCGAGCCAATCCCCCCCGGATGGTACGGCGCGTTCTTCCCTGCCTCACATCGGCCTTCACAAATGCGGCCCGATGGGCAGGCGTCCGGCGGCGGCATCGTGCCGCCTATCCCACTACCGCGCCGCCGCATCGGCGGTACTCGTGTGTCGTTCCATGATCCGTTGAGGATCGGCGACGAAATCATGCGCGTCACTGAAATCGCCGATATCCGCATCGACGATGCGCCAAGCGGTGCCATGGTCACGGTGGTCGAGCGCAACAGCATCTCGAGCAGCCGCGGCCTGGCTGTCGTGGAAGAACGCGACATGGTCATGCTTAGCGAACAGAGAGCCGAGGCGGCGCCTTCAACTCCCCCTGAAGTTCCGACGCAAGCGACCTGGAAGCAAGTGTTCGAACCCAATCCGCCTTTGCTGTTCCGCTTTTCGGCGATTCGATTCAATAGCCACCGCATTCACTACGACCGCGACTACGTCACCAAAGTCGAAAAGCTTCCCGGCCTGGTGGTGCAAAGCTCGCTGATATCACAGCTGATGATCGAGATGTGCCGCAAGGAGGTGCCGGCGCGGCAGTTAAAATCCCTTGATTTTAAAAGCGCGCGCCAGATTTACGACACCGGCAAATTTACCATCGCCGGCAACCCGTCCGCGGATGGACGCGAAGCCTTGCTCTGGGCGCTCGATACCGACGGCCGAGTCGCCATGACCGCAACGGCAAAGTTCGCCTGAGCAGCTGCGGCACAAGACACTTTTTCGCCACAATACGGTAGGGGCGGGTTTAAAACCCGCCCCTACAATGTCGCCTTTGCGTTTGGGGGGAGGATTCTAGTCCGGCAATGCCAGCCAACAGGACGTCACTGGGATGCGATCGGATGGCGCGATAAAAAATCCTGCAACATGGCGAGCGCGCCCTGACCGTCCCAGAACGTCATGTGCTTCACGTCCGGCACGAGAACCAATTCCGCGCCCCGGACCAGTTCCGCCAATCGTCTCGCCGTGCCCATCGGCGTGCTGCCACCGCGGTTAACGTCGTCGGCCGCCCCGCAAAGTATCAGAGTCGGTACTTCAATCCGGGCCGCGTTACCCAAGGTATCCCAGGTCCGCCGTGCCTCATAGTGATACCGATGTTGTTCCGGACTCGTCTGCCGTTTCCATAGCGCGTCGGAAAGTGCCCGCACCATTTCGGGATGATCGCGGTAAAATCTCGGCTCAAAAGCCATGTGATCGTTTTCGATGTGGTTACGAATGAAGCGCTCGAATCCATCCGTCCGAATCTCTTCTTCGTCGGCATTGGTGGACGGCCGCGGTCCACCGTCCGTCGCCTTCCTTCCCGCGCCGGCGGCCGCAATAGTGAGCGTCGCCACTAAATCCGGCCGTTGGATGGCCAGGGCCTGCACGATCTGTCCGCCCAGCGCGAAGCCCACCGCGTGGCATCGGGTAATGCCGAGATGCGCCAGCAAGGCGATCAAATCTCGCGCAAATTGACTGACCGTGTAGCCGTGGTCCGGCTTGCTGCTGTAGCCGGTGCCGCGACAATCGAAGATGATGGTCCGATAGCGTTGGCTCAGCGTGGGAACAACACCGACATGCCACGTGTCACAGGGCCACCAGGAAGGAGGCGCGAGAAGCACGGCTTCGCCGCGTCCGTGTTCTTCGTAATAGATTTCCAAATTCGTCAACTTCGCAATCGCCATCTCAAGCCTCAAGACTACTCGGCGTTCTGATGACAGATCTGTTCGCGGCCAGATGCCCACCCTTCGCTTCTAGTCACGAATCATGAGGCGCTTTTAACATCGGACTTCGAAAAGTGTCAAACCAGGTGATTCCCCGAAGCGATCTTCCTCTTGACAGGCCGTTTTTGCTTTGAGAGTGTTCCCCTGCGTATCCTTTGTCGATAACTAAAGAGGAACACCCATGGAAAATCGGACTTTTGTCGACTCGGTTCTGCGAGAGATCGTTCATCCAGGCGTGGAGCGGCTGATGAGCGGCCCGTTCTTTACGGAGCTGCGGGCCGGG
>DASTOD010000547.1:0-4339 GCA_035762645.1 Binatia bacterium
ACCTTCGCATGGGATAGGCGACAACTCTTTTGTCGACCTGAAGCCCTTCGGCTTTGCGACTCTAGCCCCCAGCAGGCTGCTCAAAAACTCTCTCGGAGTCCTTCGACCGGCTGCTCAGAGCCTGCCCTGAGTTTATCGAAAGGGACGAACGGAGAGAGGTTGAAATGATTAAGAAAAATCCGTTCTGCTGAGCTTGTCGAAGCATGAGGTTCTCGAAGCATTCCTATTTTTTTTCAGTAGCCCCCTAGATCTTTCCGCTCCGACTATTACGACACTCGCAGGTAGCCGCGAGTTTCCCTGACCGCAGATTTTTTTTATTTTCACCGATTTTTCTACCTTCTTTCATTCTCTCTTCGAACTCGATCACTACCCTTGGCGAAAATCGCGCAAGGAGGACTCTCTATGTTCAAGATATCGGGATGGCGGCTCTGGTGGTTGTTCAACATCGCTTTGGCCATGTCGGCGACCGGCCTTTACGCGGAGACGCGGGATAATCGCACCCTGTCCCCGTATTTTCTGATCGACAATGGGGACCCGTCCGTAGACCGGTTTCCCCTGAAGAAAACCAATGTCGAGGTCAGTATCAGCGGGGTGATAGCCGATGTTCTGGTCAAACAAACGTATTCCAATGACGGGATACGCCCCATTAGCGCGCGTTATATTTTCCCCGCCTCCACTCGCGCCGCAGTGCACGGCATGAAGATGATCATCGGCGGGCAGGTCATTACCGCGAAAATCAAAGAACGGGAGGCAGCGCAAAAACAATTCGACCAAGCGAAGAAAGAGGGCAAAAGCGCTTCCTTGCTCAAGCAACAGCGGCCGAATGTATTCAGCATGAACCTCGCCAACGTCATGCCCGGGGATACTATCGACATCGAGCTGCGCTACACGGAACTGCTGGTGCCAACAAACGGCATTTACCAGTTCGTCTATCCGACGGTGGTCGGTCCCCGCTACTCGAATCAGCCGGAGGCAGATGCGCCCGAGACCGACCGGTGGATCAAGAGTCCGTACCTTCCCAAAGGCACTAACCCCGACACCAAATTCAATATCAGCGCGGAAGTTTCGACTGGGGTGGCGCTGCAGGAGATCGCCTCTCCTTCACATGAGACCGATATTATTCGGCAAGGCGACTCGCTGGTAACCGTTGCCTTGAAGGATGCCGAAACGTTCAGCGGGAATCGCGACTTTATCTTGAACTTTCGCTTGGCTGGCAAAGAAATCCATTCCGGACTCATGCTGTTTGAGGACGAAGAGGAGAAGTTTTTCCTGCTCATGGTCCAACCGCCGCAGCGAATCCGGCCCGAAGATATTCCACCCCGAGAATTCATTTTTGTGATCGACGTCTCCGGGTCGATGCATGGCTTTCCATTGAACATCGCAAAAACGTTGGTGAAGGACCTGATCGGCAATTTACGCGCAACCGACAAGTTCAACGTAATCCTGTTTTCCGGCGGTTCTCGCGTGATGGCGCCCGAGTCGGTGCCGGCAACCGACGGCAACATTCGCCAGGCGATTCAGATCATCGAACAACAGCAGGGCGGCGGAGGCACCGAACTCTTGGCCGCGATGCGTAGAGGATTTTCATTGCCCCGCGACACAGCCTATTCCCGAACGCTGCTGGTCATCACCGATGGGTATATAGGGATCGAAAAAGAGGTCTTCGATGAGATTCAAAAAAATCTTCAGCAAACCAACGTATTCGCATTCGGTATCGGCGCTAGCGTCAACCGTTATCTCATCGAAGGCATCGCTAAAGCGGGTCAGGGGGAGCCCTTTGTGGTCACCAACCCCTCCGAAGCGCCCTCGGCCGCGGAAAAATTCCGTGAGTACATCCAATCCCCCGTGCTAACCAATATCCGCGTTTCCTATGCCGGTTTTGAGGCGTATGACATCGAGCCGGTCGGCATACACGACCTCTTCGCCGATCGCCCGGTGATCGTTTTCGGTAAATGGCGCGGCGACGTGTACGGGCTGATCGAAATCAGCGGCAAAAGTGGGAAGGGAGAATACGCGCAAACCTTCTATGTGACGGAAAGCCGGCCCCTCGAGGCCAACAGCCCGCTGCGCTACCTGTGGGCGCGTACGCGAATCGGCCGCCTATCCGATTTTAGCTTCAATGGTGGATCTTCCGAAAACAAGGCTGAAATCGTTCGCCTCGGGCTCACGTACAATCTGTTGACCGCGCACACGTCGTTCATTGCCGTAAGTGAGATTCGGCGCAACCCGGGCGACAGCGAGGAGGTAGACCAACCGCTCCCGTTGCCACTGCACGTATCGAACCTCGCGGTGAGCGGAACCGTTTCAGTTCCAGAGCCCGAATTGGCGCTGCTCTTGGCGATCGCCGCCACGATGCTAGCGGCGGGCTGGTTCTATAAGTCTGAACTGTTCACCGGTCGAGAAAAAAAAGCGCGGCGCATTGTAAATCGAATCGGTGAGCCGTGAACGACGGAGAAGAGACTACTGACTACGGGACTACTGACTACGTGGTCTGTCGTCGGTGGTCTGTCGTCGCTTCTTCCGCAAATGGGGAGAGTCGCTGACAACATGGATACGGCCAAGGCCTTCATTTCGCAAAATGGCATGTTTCTGTTTCTGACCCTGGTTCTCGCCGTCAGTCTCAAACATCACTACAGCGAAACCAGTAGTGAAGACCTTGCCTGGATTTTGCGTCCCACCGCGGCCATAGTCGAGCACATCAGCAAAATCCGATTTGAGGAAGAGGCGCATACGGGATTTGTCAACTATTCGCGCCGGATTATTATTGCGCCCGCGTGTGCCGGCGTGAATTTCCTCATTATCGCTCTTTGTATGGCGGCCTTCTCTGGCTTCCATCACATGCAACGCAGAAGACTGAAATGGTTATGGCTAGTAGGCGCCATAGCCGGCGCCTATGGCCTGACGGTCCTGGTAAACACTATGCGAATCATTCTCTCGATCTATTCTTATGATGCGGACATCTATTCCGGCTGGCTCACGCCGCAAAGAATGCACCGCCTTGAAGGCGTCGTCATTTATTTCTTTTTCTTGTGCCTGTTTTATAGGATAATCACGGCCGTTTGCCGGCTCATAGAAAGGTGGCACAGAGACAGTGTCGAAAAACGACCCGCGAGGGCCGATCCGTTGCGCCGGGCGTTAGTGGGACTGGTCCCTTTGTTCTGGTACGGCGCCATCACTCTCGCGGTTCCCATGCTCAACGGCGCGATCGCCAGAGAGGGAGCGCGCTTTGCCGAACACGGCGGAATGGTTATCTCCGGCTGCCTCGCCGTCTTGGCCGTCCTCTCTTTAATACAACTGGGGTGGGAAGGCATAAAGCGTTTGAAAATTAAACGAGCATGAAAGGCCAGAAAGCAAAGATTCTTATCGTCGAAGATGAGCCGGCCATCTCGGAAACTATTCAGTACGCCTTGGAAACCGACGGCTTCGAAACCCACTGCCTCGCTTCCGGAACGCCGGTTCATTCATTGCTCCAAGAGCAACCGGTGGATCTCATTGTCCTCGACATCGGCCTGCCGGATATCAGCGGAGTGGAATTGTGCAAAGAGATCCGTAAAACACACGCGCTTCCGATTATCTTCCTGACCGCTAAAACGAACGAAATCGACCGGGTCGTAGGGCTCGAGATCGGCGCGGATGATTATGTGGTCAAGCCGTTCAGTCCCAGAGAACTTTCTGCCAGGATCAAAGCCGTGCTCAGACGCACAAAAAAATCTAGCGCGACGGAGCCTGCCCGCAAGGCTTTCCACATAGACGAATCGAAGCGTCGAATCTCCTATTTCGGCAAAGCCGTAGAACTATCGCGGTATGAATACAACCTGTTAAAGATTCTGGTTCTCCGTCCGGGGCACGTGCTTTCCCGCGATCAACTCATGGACCTGGCCTGGGAGGAACCCGAAGCCAGCATGGATCGAACCGTAGATGCCCATATCAAAACTATTCGCGCGAAGCTGAAAGCCATCAAGCCTGAAATAGATCCGATCACCACCCATCGCGGCATCGGGTACTCCTTGAAAGACAACCTATGAGATTGGGAACCCGGATCTTTCTCAGTTCCCTTGTCATATTTGCCGTTTGCTTTTCCTATCCCGTCCGCTGGTTTTTCGACAATCTCCGGATTCGGTATCTCGAGGGGGTTGAAGAACCACTGGTGGATCAGGCCAATATTCTGGCGGCTATGGCCGGGCGCGAAATGGAAGAAAAAAGATTCGATCGTGAAAAGTGGTACCGAGCCTTTGAAAACGTTCGCTCCCGGTCATTGTTCGCGAGGATTTATAATCTGATCAAAACCGACGTGGATATGAGAGTCTACATCACCGATGACTCCGGCAAGATCGTTTTC
>DASTOD010000548.1:0-3117 GCA_035762645.1 Binatia bacterium
CGGGTCTCGCGGCTCGAGTTCTGCCCCCCGGCCCGCCTCACCCTAACTAAAAGTCGAACGAAAATCCCAAACTTACATACCTTAGCCTTTCGTGCAGAAACTCCCCGAGAGGGTCGCGCCCTCTATAGAGATCAAGCGACACCGAAATGCCCGGCTCCGCTTCTGGTTCCAATAGACCACTCCCATCTGCGCATTAACATTGGGATCCCATTTGGATTCCTCCCAGGTCTGCAGATCCAAAGCAGCAAAGGGCTGGCCTCCCAAGGGAAACCATGCATTTCCTTCCCACTCTATGCCCAGCTGCGCACGCCATGGCTTATTGGGTTTACCCAGTATGAAGCCGTAGCCACCTTCAGCATATAGGCGGTACTGCATCGAAGGTGTATATGAAAGCCCGAGGCCTACCTCGTCCCGCCGGTAGTCAATCCGCTCCCTTCCCGTGCGCAAAATCAGCTCGTCTCCAACATGATCACTCTCGTGGAAATATTGAAATCGGAGTGCCCAAAGGTTCTTCTTGTAACTGAAAGATAATCCTCCCCTGAAGTCGGACCCGATTTGGTCAAGGCTTTCGCCGATGTCCCACCGGGACCAGACTCCGGCGAAGAGGGCGAGTTGCGATTCCTCATCGAGGGCTGACTGACGCCGCAGAGAAAGCACAGGAAAGTAACCACCCATCGCACTGTCCACATCCGATTCCCCTTCATCGCCACGCAGCCACTTAAGTGAGAACCGAGGGCGGCGTGGATCGGCCACGTAGGGCTGGTAGACTAACTTATCCGGAAGAAACTCTATGCCTTTGGCGGCAGTCTCACCTTTCCCTTTAAGTTCGTTTTGATTTTCCTCGATGTTTGTTTCCTCTAAGCTAACGCTCTGAACATCGGTTCGTTCGCCTGACTGTCCCCCCACCGGCATGGTCAATCTCCCTTTTTCGGAATGAACTGCTCGCGTCATTTCGTTAAGAAAAGTTTCAAACTCTCTTTCAGAAATCTCCCCGCGCGTAACACGCCTCTGCAAATCGGTCTGATATGACTGTAAAAGGCGATCGAGTACGTCCGTAGTCACTTCTTGCGAGCGCAGTTCAGGTGCGTTAAGAACACCACCCAGAAACAGTAAAATAATGACCTGACGGAAAATATCGTTCATGGATATCTCCTGTGATTTCCTTACGCAGCCATTAAAGGCGGATTATAAGCAGTCCTGGTGGAATGCTCCAGGCTATCGAAGCCATGCACGCAGGTTCGTTGGTTTGACTTCGGCGCGAGTGCACTTAGGTAGTTCACTATGGAGAGGTGAACGCGCCGGTATAACTTCTCGATAACACGACAATCTGGAGCCCGCTGACACTCATGCACTCCAGCTACCCGTTGAAAAAACTTTGATGGAATAAAAAGCAATCCAGTTAAAGTCTGAGAAGCTGTTTGGCAAGGTCTACCTGTCACCCACGCGTCGTCCCTCAGTAACTTTCCGCGTATTGGCAAGCTTTTCCCAACCTTTCCAATCGACGAGCAGGTAGGCATCGGATCCGGAAACCAGTTGGTATCGGATTCCCTTGTACAGGAAATATCTTTCGGGAAGCTCGGTTACCTTTTTGAGCTCCTTACTCCCTTCGACCTCAGTGGCAATCCAGTAGAAGGCGTTGTATTGATTCGGGTCCGTGACGAAGGGAACGTCGACGCCTCCCTCCCTAAAGCTCACTTTGAGCCAATTCGAGCCTGCGCCGGTCACGACACCGGGAGTCAATGCGGGGACCAGCAGGGACTTCATTCCCGTGGCATCTTTATATCGAGCGACGATGTCGGTCGATGTGAAGAATTGCAGCTGTTTCAGATCCTCTTCGCTGAAGCTCAAATCTTGCCGATGGTAATTATGCTGAAAAGAAATCGTCCTAGGGCTGGACGAGCACCCGACAAAAAAACAAAGAAGAGCCAGTATCAGCCATTCTCGAGTTCTTTGTGGCCATGAGCTTGCAAACGCAAACACCGGCTGCAGGGCCGCGGGTCGTGCTGGCCTTGCTTGAATTTTCATCGATTCTTCCTCCGTGTTTTCCTAATCAATGAACAATCTCTAGCCAACAAGATGCTGAAAAACTCTCTCGGGGTGCTTCGACGAAGCTTTTACTCTTGACCCGGTACTCTAGTTTTCTAGTCTCTGGTTTCTGGTTAACACCTGAAACGAGAAACCTGAAACCAGAAACTGTTTAGATCCTAAATCTCATCGCTCACCCAAATGTTCCCGCAGGATGCGGCGAACTTCCTCGATCGTTTCAGGATGGCCTTGCGTCGAGTGGCCGGAGCGAACGACTTTTTCTGACACGACTCCGTCGATGTGCGCGCTTTCGTAGGCGACGACACCATCGGTCTTGCCCGTGATCGGCCCCTCGCCGAGCACGGCGATGATTGAGTGCGCAGTGATACGGGAATCAATGGGAAGATCATTTAACGCTCGAAGAAACGGATGTCCCGGACTCATGTTGTCTACCGAGGTCGGGAGCTGGCTCATGCCAAGATGTGCAAAGGTCTGTCCCTTCAGAAGGTCCTGGAATTGCGAAACTAATGTGCCCGGGAGGTTCACCATGCGCCTAATCAAGTTCAGGACAATACCGGTCGCCTGGTAACTTCCGCGATGCGGGGTAGCAACAAACACGACCCGTTCGACGGTGGGCATTGGCTCGAAAAACGTCGCTTCCCGCAGCAGGTCGCGGGTTTCGGGATTCATTTCCACCTGTTCGAACGGCTGCTCGGTTACATTTTCCCAGAATCGATTTCCGCTTTTAATCGCCATAAGTTTGGTAAGAAGCCCGCCCTGACTGTGACCGATGACCACCATGCGCTGCAGAGCCAGATCATTTCCGTCGGGATCCACTTCCTGGACGACAGCGCGTAGCGCGCGGCGCAGGAGCATGGCGGAATACAAGATCGGCTGCCCGGTGTTGTATTGATAAACCCAGAACTGATAACGGCCGCTAACCACCGGGTCATGCGTGATCTCGTTGAACATCTCCGCCCAGCGCACCGGGCTCGACGCCGTGCCGTGCACCAGCACCACCGGGATGCGTCCAGGACGATAGGGACGCATCATTATGAGGCCGTCGCCGAAGATCGCCGCTTGATCGGCGAA
>DASTOD010000549.1:0-2351 GCA_035762645.1 Binatia bacterium
CCCGAGCCTTGACGCGCAAGGCTGCCGCCCTGGGCATTTTGAACTTCCATGCCGAGCTGCACGCTCGGCATGAACGGATTTATGTTATCGAGATTGATGGTGAGAGCGCCGCGTTGAAGTCCGCTGTTTGTGTCGAAGCCATCGAGGTCAAGCGTTGCCTCGAGCTCCCACAGGCAATTGTTGATGCAATAGAGCCATCCGGGTCTGAACCGCCGTCCCATGATCTCGCCGTTGGTGCGGCCGACCTGGTCCCGCCCGCTCTCGAACAGCATGCGGAAATGAGACTCTAACGTCGAACGCAAAGCCCATGACTTGTCCGCCGCTTCGATATTGAGACCGTTGCCGGGACGATAACTGAAAGCCGGCAGAGCTGCGGCCGCTTCGGTTGCATCTTTCTTGAGCTCGATCTGCTGCTCTTTTAATTGCGTCAGCTCTTGCTCCAGTACCTTGATCCGCTCATCCACATTCTGCGCCCGCGCCGGCACCACGTACAAAAGGAAAGCAGCCAACACTAGGCTTAGTGCTGCACTCCCGAGTAATCTTTTGTGCATGATTCCCTCCTTTTCCTAATAAGCCCTAAGTAGTAGCGTGCCGCGATTTCTACATCGATATATGGACTGTGTCAAGCAAAAAATTTTAGGTCTAAAGCACTGCATCACCCGGAAAACAGGGCGGTTTAGGTCAACTATTGGAATTTTCTACCTTTTTTGACCTAGACCTAGACAATACTAAAGTCGTATTTCTGAATAGGCCGGGAGCTTTAAAAACGGGGCTCTGGAGGGGCTCAACACCGAAATAAAATCTTCCGCGTGCCCGGCTTCGCGGCGTGCGCGACGGCGCTGATCCCGTCGGCCAAACGATATATCTCTTCAATCAGCGGGCTGGTGCGGACGCTCTTCTCTGCTAATGCGGCAAGCGCTTCGGGAAAGGGCCCACAGCGGGAGCCCACGATGGTAATTTCATCGATCACCAGTGGCGCAAGACTTAGTTTGTGCTCTCCAGCGATAGTACTTTTCAAAACCAAGGTGCCGCGCGGCCGAACAGCGCTCAGCGCGAGCTTGAGTCCGGCCTCGGCGCCCGTTGCCTCAACGACCACATCAAACAGTCGCGGCTTCCAGTCGCTCAAACGGATCGTGCGAATACCGGCGCGTTTGATCGCTTTGAGCTTATCCTCATACTTTCCAAGCGCCGTGACGCTGGCGCCTGAGAGTCTCAGGACCTGCGCGCATAGATTTCCCAGCTTGCCGTCGCCTACCACAAGCACCTCGTCGCGCGGGCTCAGCTGCACTTGTTCCAGAACCTCGAAGGCCGCGGCGAGCGGCTCGGTAAATACTGCTTCCTCATCGGCAACACTGTCCGGGACAAGGTGAAGATTGGCGACCGGGACTGAAACGAATTGGGCGAAGGCACCGTCGGCATTGAGTATGCCCATCACACGCCGCGACGGACAGTGTCGGCCAAGCCCGCGGTGGCAGGAATCGCATCGGCCGCAAGCAAAGTTGATTTCACCGACGACGCGCCTGCCCAGGAATTCTTTCGGACCTTCCGTCACCGAACCGACGAATTCGTGTCCGGGCACGCCTCGAAAGCCCATATACCCTTGGAAAATTTGCTGATCCGTCGCGCAGATACCGGCAAGGTGAACTTTTATAAGCGCCCGATCATTCTCGGCCGCCGGCGTCGGGTGGGAAGGTTTGAAAGTCAGCTCGCGACCGTCCCAGTAGAGGGCCTGCATCGTTCCACCAAAAAACGACCACTGACTACACGACTACCGACCACATGACAAATCTCGCGCGTCCCGAAGAGAGATCACCCGCGATATCAAAGTTCGCGCGAGATACCCTCTCCCGCACGCGGGAGAGGGCGAGGGTGAGGGTATCCCGCTAACTTTTTAGTTCGCGAGCCCACTTGGTTTTAGGCGGCGGGAGCTTCTCGCCGTCCACATGAATTTCGGGTCCGCGCTCGTGGAAAAAGCAGAGCAGCCCTTTGATCTTTGGACATTCGGGAATCGGATCCATGTAACCCCAGACCAAATCCTCAAAAACATTATCCCCGATCCGCACGGACCAATACGAAGCCGGGCCCTTGTAGGGACAGCGAGATTTGGTTGCGCTCGGCACCAGAAGATCCATTCGCAGGTCTTCCTGCCGGATGTAGTAACGGACGGGGTGATTGGTCTCGAAGAGCAGCCTCGGCCGGCGAGTGTCGGCGATCGTTTGCCCATCGACGATGACTCGAACGTGGCGCGAGCTCTGAAGCACATCCACCCGCTTGTAAGGATCGCGTGGGTGGACGAAGATTTCCTCGTCTTCCTCGTACCAGTTATCCATCTTATTCCATTCAAAGGCGAA
>DASTOD010000550.1:0-11787 GCA_035762645.1 Binatia bacterium
TCACGGCTTTGCCTTCATCGATGAAAAAGTTATTCTCGCCCGCATGCTTCACCTGGAGCCACGGCAAGGCCTTTGGCGCCGGACCCTTTAAGACCGAGCCATCTTTCGCGAATTTTGAGCCGTGGCAGGGACAATCGAAACCGGCGTCGGTCGCCTTGACGATGCAGCCTAGGTGAGTGCAGACGAGAGAGATCGCGTAAACCCCGCTTGTTTCCTTATAGATAGCGAGCGAGCGGCCTGGCGGCAGATAAGCTTGGCCTGCAGTC
This sequence comes from Binatia bacterium, assembly GCA_035762645.1. Lineage (GTDB taxonomy): Bacteria > Desulfobacterota > Binatia > UBA9968 > UBA9968 > DASTOD01. The sequence continues at coordinate 267 of DASTOD010000550.1, forward strand.
AATGAAGCGGGGAGCGTTACGCGAAATTTCCTCGACGGCGAAGGAAGCACTGCCGCCTTCGGCAAACGCATCGCGCCGAGAAAGCCGAAAAGCAGAGCTGCTGCCGCCGACACCCATGCGGCAAACCCGAGAAAATCCCTTCGCGGCATAGGTTCGGGATCAAGCCTGGATCGTTCAGCCGGCTTGGCGTCGGTTGTCATGCGTTCCTCCACTCGGTTTGAAACCGGACTCGCTCCATCGCGATCGCGTCGGCAGGACAGCGATCAACACAGAGCGCGCAACGAATGCAGCGATCCTCATCTTTCACAATAGCGGAGTTGTTGTTCCACTCGGCGCTTTCTCCGAGCTGCGGTCCGATGAGTTCCCGCAGCGCTGCCGTTGGGTCGAGCATAGAGAGCGGCACGATTTTCAAACACTGCGTCGGGCAAACATCGGCGCATCCGCCACAGAGGATGCAGCGGTTTCCGTCAAATACCGGCGTCACCCCGCAGTCGAGACAGCGCGAGGCCTCGCGCATCGCGTCTTGTCTGCTGAGGCATTTTTCGACCGCCGCCGTGGGATCCTTTAACCGCTCTTCCGGCTTTAAGGCCGGGAGCTCCACCCGCCGAATTCGCTCGTAGCCACGCTCCCGCTGGTAGCGATCGAGTTGCACGAAGCTCAGCAACGTTTCCGCACGGAGCGTCCGCCCGGTTATGTACTGATACACGGAGCGTGCGGCTTTTTTCCCTGAAGCCACGGCATCGATTAAAAGCCGCGGCCCATGCGCCACGTCCCCGGCGACGAAAACGCCTTTCGCTGAAGTCATGAGGGTGCCCGGATCGACCTTCGGCCATCCCGGCCGAAACTGCTCTACGTCCCTGCCGCCCTGCTCCAGAAAAGACAGATCGGGCGCCTGCCCGGCGGCAATCAAGACCGTATCGCACTCCAAAACCTGCCGATTGTCCTCCTCGAATCGAGGCGCGAAACGACGCTGTTCATCGTACACGCGCACGCATCGTTTGATTTCGAGCCCGACGACATTACCTCCTTCGTCGCGGTGAATCGCCACCGGCCCCCAGCCCGAAACGCGTTCGATTCCTTCTTCATCGCCTTCGCGGATCTCAACCGTGTCGGCCGGCATTTCCTCAAGGGTTTCGAGCGATACCAGACGCACCTGCCGGGTTCCCGCGAGACGCGCCGCGGTTCGCGCCACGTCGTAGGCCGCCTGGCGTACGACAGTCCGCGCCACATCGTAAGCAACGTTGCCCCCGCCGATCACGATCACATTCGATCCCAGCGCTAGGCGTTCACTTAAAGCGACCGATCGCAGAAAATCCACGCCGCCAAAAACACCCGGCCCCTGTTCACCGGGAAGACCGAGCGCGCGCGGGCGCTTAGCGCCGACAGCGATGATTACCGCGGCAAACTCATTTCGGAGAGATTGAAAGGAAACCTCGCGCCCGATTTTGGTATTGCAGCGGATTTCGACGCCGAGTGCCTCGATGATGGCAACTTCGCGTCGAATCAGCTCGCGCGGCAGACGATATTCCGGAATACCGACAGCCAGCATTCCCGAAGCCACCGGCTCCAACTCGAAGACAATCGGTTTAAACCCCATAAGCGCGAGATCGTGCGCCGCGCTCAGCCCCGCGGGACCTGATCCGATGACCGCGACTCGCTCCCCATTAGCGCGGATAAGCTTTCCTTCAACCGTCGCACGCAAGAGAAACGCCATCTCTTCGGCATCGCCAGCGACCTCTGGCATATGATCGCGTAGAGTTTCGAGAATCTCACCGGGGGAACGGATCTCCGCGCCATAGGACTCGCATACGAACCTTTTGAGTGCGCGGATCGCGATCGGCCGGTCCATTGCCACAAACGATCCGTCGTCGTCGGTCCGCGGAATTTTTCCTCGGCGGCAGGATAACTCACAGGGCGCGCCGCAGATCCTGCCGCAAATCGATGCAAACGGATTTGGCCCTCTGGCAATCAAATAGGCGTTTTCGAAATCGCCCCTCGCAATGGCGCGCACGTAACCGCGCGCGTCTGTGTGCACGGGGCACGCAACTTGACACGAGATTAACGCTTTATGATGGCCGTTCACGGGGACGTCGACACGCATCCGGATTCGCTCGGGCCCGTTTACGGATTCAATCTCCCCAACGTTGGCCATTATGCTCACACCCGTATTCCGGCTAAGCTAAATCGCAAGACACGTACCAGATGAATGCCTCCTTTTGCCGGGACCACTGCGTTAGCTGCCCCGCTCGGTGCTTGGGACTGCGTCATCAAGCGCTCGACCATAAAAACTTGGAGCGATCCCGAAAACAAATCGTCGGCAATCACGCTGATCGGTTCGGCTCGCAAAAGCTTCGGCATTGTTTCGGCTGACCGGGCTAAATTTGTTTGAACAAGCGATGCAGCAAGCAAATTCGGCAGCCTTCAAGGCCTACGCGTTCTGAAATGTGAGAATTTTTTCTTGTTTTTTATCAAGAGTGCGAAACCCAATCGATAATTGCTGGCTTTAACCCAGGGAGACAGCCGATGCGAATTGATGGCATGCAACTTGCCCTTTGACTTCACAGCTCGCTTAAGCAAGAGAGAGAATATGGCCATTGAGGACTTCATTTCACGCCACCAGGAGATCCTGGAAAACTCGCCTCTCGATCTCGCCAGCAATTGGAAGCGCGAACATCCCGCCACCAAGCTGATCGGCTGTTATCCCGTCTATAGCCCGGTCGAGCTGATCCACGCCGCCGGAATGCTTCCCGTCGGAGTTATCGGCGCCGGCAACCGTCTGGAGATTGCGCACGCCGATTCCCGCTTCCAATCTTTCGTCTGCTCCATTGTCAAAAGCACTCTGGAGTTAGGTCTGACCGAGAGACTCAAGTTTCTCGACGGTATCGTCTTTCATTCGATCTGCGACCCGGCGCGCAACCTCGGCAGCGTTTTTAAGCGGAACTTCCCGGATATGATGGTCGAATACATCCACTTTCCCCAAAACCTGTCGTCGCCGCACGCGGTGGATTATTTGACGGCTGAATACCAAAGGCTCAAAGCGAGCTACGAGAAGATGGCCGGAACTGAAATTACGGATGAGGCGCTGCGGGGCAGCATCTCCCTCTATAATGAGCAGCGCCGTCTGCTCCGGGAACTCTACGCGCTCCGCAAGGATACACCGCAGAACCTTTCAACGGTCGAGTGCTACGTCCTGACGCGCATCGGCACGCTGCTGCCGCCGGAAGAGCACATCTCCATATTGAAAGAAGCGATTCCCGGGCTGCGCCAGCGCAATGAAAAACCGAAAGACCGAATCCGCGTCGTGTTGGAAGGTTCATTCTGCGAGCAGCCGCCAATCGAGCTGCTGGAGGCGTTGGAAGCCGCCGGTTGCTACATTCTGGACGATGATTTCCTGCTCGGCTGGCGTTGGTTCTTGGAGGATATTCCCACGCACGGCGATCCGTGGCGCAATTTGGCCAACGCCTATATCAACCAGAGCGTTTATTCTGGTGTAAAGCACGACACGCGCGAGCCCAAATCCAAACACCTGATCGACAAAGTCAAAGAAACCGGGGCGTCGGCGGTCTTGATTCTGGCGGCCAAATTTTGCGAGCCGGCGCTATTCGATTACGCGCTTTATAAACGCGCGCTGGAGAAGGCAGGAATCCCGCACCTCTGCCTCGAGTTTGAAGAGAAGATGTGGATTTTCGACAAGGCGAGAACCGAAGTGGAGACTTTTGTCGAGTCGATGCTGTTCGATTGACAACAGTTTCGAGGCGGCCCCCCTCTCTTCTCTCCCCCGCGACGGGGGAGATGCAAGAGGGGGAACGCCGAAACATGGATGACGATGAAAGGAAAAACGATGGTAGGGTCAACGGAAGCCGCAAAGAACACTTACCAGGGCCAGATGCACCTCTTACAGAAGGAGATCATGGGGCGGTACTTCGAGCGCCTCACCCGGGCGGCGGAAAAGGGAGAGGGCAAAGCCGTTTACATGCTGATCAGCGGCAACCCGGTGGAATTGATCCAGGCTTTTGACCTGATCCCAGTCTACCCGGAGATCGACGCCCTGCAATTGGCCGTCAAAAAGAGCGCCCTGCCGTTCATCCAAAAAGCCGAAGAGCTGGGCTACTCGATGGACAACTGTGCTTACGTAAAGGCCGACGTTGGGCTCTTTCTCGGTGACCGAAAAACTCCCTTCGCCACGATTCCTCTGCCTTCATTGATTCTTTGCAACTACGTCGGCTGCAATGTCTACCTCCAGTGGTTCGAGCACCTGGCGGAATATTGCGACGGAGAGCTCTACAACCTCGACATCCCTTTCTTGCGCGACCCGTCGGGACAACCGAGCCCGGAGGACATCACCTACGTCGTGCGGCAGCTCGAAGAGGTCATCGAGATTTGCGAGCGGATCAGCGGCAAGAAGCTGGACTACGCTCGCCTGAAAGCAATCGTCGGCCGCTCCGGCGAAACCGGCGAGATGTGGTCGCGCATCAAAGGGCTGACCAAGAATATTCCCTCCCCTTTTGACGCTTACTTCGACTCTGTAACGATGATGGCGCCGCTCTATTGTCTTCGGGGAACCGAAGAGGGGCTGAGGTTCTTTGAAACCGCCCTAAAAGAGATGGAAGAAAAGGTGCAAATGGGCACCGGGCCCCTCGCCGAAGAGCGCTTCCGTTTCATCATCGAAGGGCCGCCACCCTGGCCTTACCTTCGAACCTTTAGAGATCTTTTCTCCAAGTGGGGCGCGGTAGCGGTGGCGTCGACCTATTCGACCGTCGGCGGTTTGTGGGAGTTCGGCTTCAGGCACGATGCCAACCGGCCTCTGGAATCGATCGCCCAGCACATGCTCCAATGGAACGTGACCAACCGTAACTTCCTGCAACGCTACCAGCAGATCCGCCGCTATGTTCAGGAGTGGCATGCGGACGCCCTGGTGATCCATTCGGTCAAAAGCTGCCGTCTCTTTTCGGCCGGACAAGGCGATATGCGCGAATACTTTACCAAAGAGCTGAACGTTCCCACCCTGTTGATCGAATCGGATATCGAAGATCCGAGATATTTTTCCGAAGCGCAGATCAAAAACCGCATCGACGCGTTCTTCGAATCGTTGGAACACAAAAAACTTGTGCATGCCGCAGCGGAGGCAGGAGGCGCAGCATGATTTACGCCGCGGGCATCGATGTCGGCTCCACCCAGACTAAAGGGGTTATCCTCAACGACAAACATGAGATCGTCGCCCGGGCGCTGACTGAAACCGGCGCCTATGTCACCAAGGCCGCGGAAAGGTCCTTTGTCGAAGCGCTGGAAACATCCGGCGTCAAGCGCCAAGAGGTCGCCTACGTGGTCGGCACCGGCTATGGCAGATACAAGGTGACCTTCGGCGACGCCCAGATCACCGAGATCAGTTGCCACGCGCGCGGCGCAAGTTATCTCTTTCCCAATACTCGCACCGTGATCGACATGGGCGGGCAGGACGCCAAAGGGATCAAGATAGGGGTAGACGGCGACGTTAAAGACTTCGTCATGAACGACAAGTGCGCCGCAGGAACCGGCAGATTTCTCGCCAGCGCGGCCGAGGCTTTGGGCATGCGCCTCGACGATATCGGCGACATCTCGCTCAAGGCAAAAAATCCGGTGCGCCTGACCACTGTGTGCACCGTCTTTGTCGAATCGGACATCATGTCGTATCTCGCCCAGGGCAAAAAGGTCGAAGATATTCTCGGCGGCGTGCACAGCGCCATTGCCGCGCGCACGATCTCCCTGGTTCGTCGCGTGGGCATCGAGCCGGAGGTCACCTTCACCGGCGGCGTTTCGAAAAATATCGGCATGGTGCGCGCGCTGGAACAAAAACTTGGCATGAAGCTCAATGTCAGTCCGGATTCGCACTTCGTCGGCGCCCTGGGGGCGAGCCTCTTTGCGCTGGAGCGCGCCGCGAAGGGAGTTGCGAGTTTCGAGTCTCGCGTTTCGAGTCCAACTCCGAACTCTGGCAAAAACCCGAAACTCGAACCCCGAAAGCCGGATGCGGAGGCACGATGACCTTTGTCGCAGGCGTCGACATGGGCGCTAAATCAACCAAAGCGGTGATTTTGGATGGGGAAAAACGCATTTGCGGCAAGGGCGCGGTGAAAACCCGTCCGGATTTCCCCGCTGTCGCCAGGGAAGTGCTGGACTTGGCGCTTCAGCAGGCAGGTCTCAAAGAGAGCCAACTGAGCTACATCGCCACCACTGGCTTTGGCCGCTACAATGTCCCATTCCGCGACGTTCAGATCACCGACATCACTTGCGTTGGGCGGGCGGCGGTGTTTCTCTTTCCTAAGACTCGGTCCATCCTGGACATCGGCGCGCAAAGCACTAGGGCTCTTCGGGTAACGGAGAGCGGCAAGGTGCGCGAGTTTCGCACCAACGACAAGTGCGCAGCCGGTGCCGGCGGATTCATCGAACGAGCCTGCAAATATCTTGAGGTCAAGATCGATCAGGTAGGCGACTTGTCCCTCGAGGCCAAAAAGCCGCAAACCATCAGTAGTGTCTGCGCGGTGTTGGCCGAATCGGAGATCATTAATCACGTTTCAACCGGGGAGACCGTCGATAATATTCTGCGCGGCGTCCACAACTCGCTTGCTTCTCGGGCCTTAGCGTTGCTCAAGCGGGCCGGGATGGAAGACGAGGTGACCTTCGTCGGCGGTGTGGCGCGTCAAAAAGGGATGGTGAAGGCACTTGAGGAGACGCTAAAAAGGAATGTCAACGTCAGCGAAGAGCCGGAACTCGTCGGAGCTTTAGGGGCTGCCCTTTTGGCGCTCCGCCGCTTGGAAAAAATTCGCGTCGATCAACAAAAGCCAATTATCGGAGAGGAGGCAAGATTAGCGTGATGGAACTCCAAGGCAAAACAGCGCTGATATCGGGCGGCGGCGGCGGCATTGGACGCGCGGTTGCATTGGCTTTGGCTCGCGCCGGTGCAAAAGCTGCCGTGGCGGATATTGCAAAGGCGAATGCCGAGAAAGTGACGAGTGAAGTTCAAGAGCTCGGCGTGGAGGCCGTGGCCTGTCCTGTGGATTTGACTAACAAGGCCGAGGTCGACCGTATGGTGGGAGAAATCTTGGCCCGCTTCGGTCAAATCGACATCCTGATAAATTGCCAAGGCTGGGACCGGCTGGAGCCGTTCGTTGAAAGCGACGAAGAGACCTGGGAGAAGCTGCTGGCGATTAATTTCAAATCGGTGCTTTACACCGCAAAAGCGGTTCTGCCGCAAATGATTTCCCGCAATAGCGGAAAGATTGTCAACATCAGCTCCGATGCGGGACGTGTCGGTTCCAGTTGGGAGGCGGTTTATGCCGGCGCCAAAGGCGCGGTGATCGCCTTTTCCAAGACCATCGCGCGCGAGGTCGCACGTTATAAAATTAACGTTAACGTGGTCTGTCCCGGTCTCACGGAAACTCCCCTGCTGGAAGCGGTGCGAAGCCAGTCGGCGCAAACGGCGAAGATCATCGAAGCGGTGACCAAAGCTACGCCGTTCCGCCGCCCGGCGAAACCGGAAGAGATCGCCGAAGCGGTTCTCTTCCTGGCCTCGCCCGCCGCTGACTTTATTACCGGGCAGACCCTGAGCGTGAGCGGAGGACTGACGATGGTGTGACACCCCCTCGTGTGACGGGGCGAGGGATCTTCCCATCCTCTCCCGCTGGGAGAGGACAGAGGTGAGGGAAATACGGAGGATGAGATGGGACACGAAATTAAAGCCATTGACTTCATGTATTACGTGGCCACCCCGGAATTCATCAGCCGGTGGAACGAGGCCAAAAAAGGTGAACTCCTCTGCCGTATGGAGCGGGCGATCGGCGGCCTTCCTCAGTATGACAGCATTGAAGCGATGATTGCCAAGATGGACGAGGCGGGGGTGGAGAAGGTCTTCATCACGCAGTGCAAGATGTGGTCGTATCGCAATAAGTGGATGTACATGGACACTAAACTGGAAGAGGTAGCACAGTACGTAAAGCGATATCCCGATCGTTTCGCCGGCCTCGCCGGTTATAATCCGTTTCGCATCAAGGAGTCCCTGCAAGAGATCGATCGGGGTGTCAAAGAATACGGTTTCAAGGGTGTTTACGTTCACATCTACGGTTTTGATATTCCGCTCCACGATGCCAAGATGTATCCGCTCTACGCCAAATGCGTCGAGTTAGATATTCCGGTATCGCTCCAGGTGGGTCACGTTCTCGAAGCGATGCCCAGTGAACACGCGCGGCCGATCTACCTCGACCGCGTCGCCAGCGATTTTCCAGAGCTCAAGCTTATCGGCGCCCACACGGGCTGGCCCTGGGTCGAAGAACTGATTTCGGTTTGTTACAAGTGGGATAACGTCTACTTCGGCATCGACGCCTGGATGCCAAAGTATTTGAAGCCAGAGATTATTCATTACATCAACAGCCGCATGGGGCAGGACCGTTGCCTCTGGGGAACCAACGGCCTGCCATGGAAGGAAAGTCTAGATCAGGTTGAGATGTTGGGCCTCAAGGAAGAGACGAAACGGAAACTTCTGCGCGATAACGCGGTTCAGCTGTTCGCGCTCCAATAGCAAAAGAAAGGAGAATGCCATGTGCCTCTTTCTTTCCTGGGATTTTGAGTACCGGTTCCAATGTCCTGTTGACCAGATACCGCGCACCGTGAGGATTCGGACCTCTCCTAGGCTTCGCGGTCATTTCCTGGATGTTGTCGCCTGCGACGCCGCGTCAGACATAGAAAAACTAACATGCAAAAAAACGTGTCGCGACGCGCTGGAAAACGGGGACTACTGGCGGGATTCGGACGTAGGCTTGCCCGCCTGATCGACTTGTGTGAAAACTCCGTTCATCTTCGCCACGACCAACGTGGTAAGGCAAATGGAATTCACGTGTCTCGTCGAAGGTGATCGCTCACATAGTCTGCCGAAAGGACGATGAGCGGTTCCGCGACCAGCGGTAGGGTCGCGGAACTCAGCAGCTCTATGGACGGGAATTACATGTATCAGACTCTTCAATATAAAGAAGACGCCCCTATTGCCACCATCCGACTCCATCGGCCGGAAAAAAAGAACTCGCTCAACGGGGAGATGAGACAAGAGATGGAGAGGCTTCTCCGCGAACTGGCTCGAAAGCCGGACGTGCGCGCCGTTATCCTCACGGGAGGAGCGGAAATCTTTTGCGCGGGCGCGGACATCAGCGAGATCGCGGGAACTAGCAGCGCGGAATCCGCCTATAACCACGCGCGCGAGTTTCAGATTCTGTTCGACCAAGTGGAAGCGCTTCCTCAACCGGTAATCGCGGCTGTGTCCGGTTACGCTCTCGGCGGCGGCTGCGAGCTTACCTTGGCGTGCGATTTTCGCATCGCCTCCGAGACCGCACGCTTCGGCCTCCCTGAGATCAAAATCGGCGCCTTTCCCGGCGGCGGCGGCACGCAAAGGCTGCCGCGCCTTATTGGCGCCGCTAAAGCCAAGGAGATGATCCTCACCGGAGATCCGATCACCGCGGAAGAAGCGCTTGCCGCTGGATTGGTGCTGAGGGTGACGTCCAAGGAGACGCTACTGCAAGAGGCGAAGAAGTTCGCCGAAAAGCTCGCTGCGCTCCCCCGTTTGGCGTTGCAAGCTTCGAAAATGCTGATCAATCGAAGCCAACAGGTGGATTTGGCGTCGGGGCTCGAATTGGAAGCGCGGGCTTTCGGTGGCATCGCCCATACGCATGACCTCGCCGAGGGCACCAAGGCGTTTCTGGAGAAACGAAAACCGGCCTTTACCGGCGACTGAGATCCAAGCAACAAAGGAGAGATGAATGAGTTATCGGAGCTTTGTTTACGAAAACATTGACGGCATCGTAACGATTCGGCTGAACGATCCTGATCGCCTGAACGCCTTGACCTTCCAAACGTACGGGGAGCTGGAAAAAATTATGGCGGAATTGGCGCTCGACAGCAGCGTTAAGGTCGTTGTCCTCACCGGCACCGGCAAAGGGTTCTGCTCCGGCGGCAGCGTCCACGACATCATCGGCAAGCTCGTGCAGATGAAGGGAGATGAGCTCTATAACTTCACGCGCATGACCTGCAATGTCGTTCAGAACATGCGCAACTTAAAAAAGCCCATCATCGCCGCTGTCAACGGCATTGCCGCCGGGGCCGGAGCCATGCTGATGTTGGCTTCCGATCTGCGGATTTTTTCGGACAAAGCTCGGGCCGCCTTTCTATTTGTGAAAGTGGGACTGTCGGGCGCGGACATGGGTGCCTTGTACTTGCTGCCGCGGATCGTAGGGCTAGGAAGGGCGACGGAGCTCGTCTATTTCGGCGATACGATCGACGCCCAGGAAGCCCATCGCATCGGTCTCGCCAACCGTGTGGTCTCCGGCGAAAAGTTGATGGAAGAAGCCTATGCGCTCGCGCGCCGCCTCACGGAGGGGCCGCTTTACGCTTTGGGAGTTACCAAGGAACTTTTGAATTTCGAGGCCAACGTAACTTTGGAAACAGCGCTGGAGACGGAGGCCAAGACTCAGGCGAGGTGCATGGAAACGGCGGATTTCATGGAGGGATACAAAGCCTTTATGGAAAAACGGACGCCACAGTTTAACCGCAGTTAAGGGAGGAAAGCCGGAGGATATATGAAAAGACAGCTTTACGTCAGGAATCTGGAGAAGCGCGATTTGCCGGCGATCATCGATATGGAAGCGCGCGTCACCGGCACCGCCCGACCTGACTATTGGGAAAAGCGGATTGAGATTTCGGAGGCCATCCGGCCCCACTGGGCCTCATTGGTCGCGGAATTCGACAACCGAGTCGCCGGCTTTCTATTAGGCCGTGCCGGCGAACTCGAATTTGGCTTGCCGGGAACCGTGGCATGGATCGAGATCATTGGCGTCGATCCGGTCTACCGGCGCCGCGGAATTGCCCGCGAACTTGTCGAACAGTTTATCGCATCGGCTGAAGACCACGGTATCAAGACCATCTTTACTCTCATGAGCCATAACCAGACCGAGATGCAACAATTCTTCAGCCGCCTCGGTTTCGTCCATGGCAAGATGCTGCACTATCAAAAGGAGCTATCGGCCTGATTGTTTGCCTCCGCCTTCTAAACTATTTTTTCATTCAATCCCCAGAGAGTCGATCATCATAACTCGCCCCCCCGGCGGCATCCTTACAGAAATCGCCATCTGGCGTGCAAAAGGCAAAACCAGCGTTACGCTTTGGTGCCGTTTTTCCGCGGACTCTTTCAGTTTTGCATCTTGTATTTCGGCCGCCACGAGTGGCTTGGCTGGGGCGACCAGCAGTCGAAGCCGGTCCAATTCCGTCCGATCGACGAAGTCTCGGTAACCCCTGCACAGAGAGCTGTGGTGTGGTTTCTCTTGGTTTCCTCGCTACTCTTCCTGATCCAAACCCTGACCGGAGGTCTCATCGCTCACAATCGGGCTGAACCGGGCGAATTTTTTGGCATCGATTTGTCCCAAATCCTTCCTTTCAACATCATGCGCACATGGCACGTCCAGCTCGCGATGTTTTGGGTCTCCGCGTCTTATCTGGCAACCGGGATTTG
>DASTOD010000551.1:0-17391 GCA_035762645.1 Binatia bacterium
AGTATTGCTTTCGTCGGGTGATCTCGGCCGGCCCTTCATGGGTCCTCCAGGCATGCCCCCAGACCGGCTCAAACTCTTACGCGAGGCTTTTGCGAAGGCCATGAGCGACCCGGCGCTGGTTGCCGACGCCAATAAAAGGAAATGGGATCTAGATTTTCTAAGCGGTGAGGAGCTGGAAGCCACGAGCAAAGAAATCATGATTCAGCCTCCGGAGGTTATCGAAAGGATGAAAGCCCTGTTGGTGAAATGAGAATCATCGATCTTCATTGCTATTCGAACACCGAGCCGTGGATCAGATCCCAGGGGCCATATGTGGACGCGCTGGCAAAGTACTGGAACCGTGAGTGGATCGCGAAGACCGAAGAAGAGGTCGTCGAAGAGTTCAAGCAGGCCGGTGTGGAGGCCGTGCTTGTGGCCTTCGATATCGAAACAGTCACCGGCACGCCGCCCTGCTCGAACGAGTACGTCGCCAGGATCCGCGACGGTCATCCCGGCGTGATTCGTCAAGCGTGGGCGGCCGTCGACCCGTTGAAAGGCGAAGCCGCGATTGAAGAAGCAAAAAAGGCAATTCGCAAACTCAAAATGCTCGGATTTCACTTTCACCCCATCATGGGTCATTTCTCCGTCGATGACCGGCGGTTCTATCCCTTATGGGAGACGATCAATGAACTCGGCGTCCCGGTGATGATCGACGTCGGCACCACCGGCATGGGCGCGGGCATACCCGGCGGCTTGGGCGCGGTGATAAGGCACGCGCATCCGGCCGCCATCGATCAACTTGCCGCCGATTTTCCCAACCTGAGCATCGTCGCGGCGCATCCCGGCTGGCCCTGGACCGAAGAGATGATCGCCGTGGCGTTGCACAAAGGCAACGTGTCGTGGGAATTGTCGGGTTGGGCGCCCAAATATTTCTCCGATTCTCTGAAGCGTGACATCAAAGGCCGATTAAAAGACAAGATAATGTTCGGAAGCGACTATCCCAGCATTCCCTACGATCGCCTGTTTCGCGAGTGGAACGAGTTGGGTTACGCGGATGAGCTGATGGAAAAAATATTCCACGGCAACGCCGAGCGGATCTTGGGATTATAGAGGGACTGCCGCAAAGAGCGCAAAGAACCCGCAACCAAAGAAAGAAGTATTAACCACAGAGACGCCGAGTTCGCAGAGGAATACGACAAGCGCTAGGCGCAAAGCGCCAGGCGTTAAAATCTCTGTACCCTCTGTGCCTCTGCGGTGAAACTTCCGGCAATTTGCGCGAGCGACGGAAAATTTCGCAGCATAGTAGTACAAAAGATTCTGGCGAGGAGATTGTTTTTTCCGCTTCCGTCAGCTAAGCGGACTGGATGAGCTTTGTTCCGCGATTCCGCCAGGGGATGAGGGCGGCGATCCCGATCTGGATCGCCTTCGTCCCCTCGTCTCTCGCTTGGGGCATCGCTGCACAGGCGCATGGTTTAACCCTCCAAGAACTTGTTCTCATGTCAGCGTGGGTCTACTCCGGGCCGGCGCAATTCGCCGTGCTCGAACCGTTGGCGTCGGGAAAATCATCGCTGCAAGTTTTGATCGCCGGTTTTCTCATGAACCTGCGTTTCCTGCCGATGAGCGCGGCGCTGGCGCCATATTTCGCCGGCGTTCGGCGAATCAAGCTGCTGCTTGCCTGTCATTTCGTCAGCGCCAGTAGCTTTATCGTGCCATATCTTCAGTTCCAGAAGGAACGCGAACGCGCGCCGAAACGCAAAGCCGGCGATGACAATCTCTATTTCTTTCTTGGCGTAGGGATGACGAGTTTCTCGGTTTGGGTCGTTGGGACGGGAACGGGGTACGGTATTGCCTTGGCCGTCCCGCATGGCTTCGAAGAAGCCTTGAAATTTGTTCTGCCGGGCTACTTTGCGGGGCTGCTGGTCGTGGAAATGCGCGGCTGGGCGATGCCGTTAGTTTGCGGCGCCAGTCTCATTGCCGCAATCCCGGGAGCATGGATCAGTCCCGGTTGGGGATGGTTGGCGACGGCGATGGCTGTCGCTATTTTAGTCTGGACGTCAGAACAATGGACATCAGCCGCGTCGAAATCATCTTGATCATGGGGCTCATGGCCTTGGCGCTTCGAGCTCTGCCACAGATTTTATTTTTGGGGAAAACTTTTCCGGAGGCTTGGGACCGCTTTCTCCGTTATCTCTCTTATTCCTTAATCTGCAGCATCATTGCGATTACGCTTTTCAGCTCCGGCGCTCGCTTCGAAGCGCAGGCGGCTCCTTATCGCGCGGTGGCGTTGAGCGCAGCGATTGTCATCGCGCATCAAACCAGGAGCCCGGTAACGGGCATGGTGATCGGGACGGTTCTTGTCACGCTGCTGTCGTGGTTGCGTTAAGCAGGACGAAAACGCCGGCGTTCACGCACCGCGATCATCAGGCAGCCATACAGCAGTAGAGGAACGGAAGAAGCGAGAATCATCCCCAAAACGATGTCGCCGGTGCGCGTAATGAGCTCAGCGGCAAGTAGCGGGGCGATGACGCCTGATGTGTAATGCAGCGACATGATAATGCCGCTTGCCGTGCCAGCGCTACCTTCAGGCGCTGCATCCTGGGCGAGCGCTACGACCAGAGCCGGCACGGAGGCTTTGAACGTGCCGAAGACTAAAATCCCCAAGGCGATTGCGAGAGGAGAACGGAGCGAATAAAAGACGATGAATGCCGCCGCGGCGGCAGGCAGGGAACTGAGAAAAATCACCCGCCTGCGGCCGAACTTGTCCGAGAGAGAGCCCAGGACAATAGAGCCGAGCATATTAGCCAGACTCAGCACGCTCATCACCCAGCCGGTTTCTTGAAGCGTGAGCGCCTTGGCGGTGCGCAGCAGGGTTGGCACCCAAGCTGCAGAACTCCAAAACACCGACCCGCCGATAAATTCTGCCAACGCGAGAATCAGGATGGGGATCGTAAGAGCGCCTCCGAAAGAGCCGGCGAGCCCTGTTGCTCGAGTCGGTCGAACCCTTGGAGCCCAGTAAAGTTGCATCAGCATATTTACCGACGCAATGGCGCCGACGGTCACGAAGGCCATCCGCCAACCGAAATCGGCAGTGACGCGACTCGCCAATACAGCGCCGATGGCGCCGCCAATCCCATAGGCAACCGATACGAGGCTGGCTCCGAGCCCGCGTCTGTTGGGAAGCATGTCGGACATCAGCGCGTAAAGCGACGGTGGAGTGAAGCCGTAGCCGAGTCCCGTCAGGCCCAAGAAAAAGAAGAATAATGAGCGATTGTCGCTGATCCCTGCGATGCCGAATCCAAGGGCGAGAAAGCTCAACCCACTGATGAGTACGGTCTTACTACCGATCTTGTCGGCGAGCCGGCCCGCAATGGCGCTGGTCGTTGCCGCGACGATCATCAAGACTGAGAACAGGCTGCCCGCTTCGATCTCGGAAAGTGAAAAGGATTGCCGGACTTCAGGGAGGGCGATTCCCAGAGTTGCCACCATCATCGATGGCATGAAGTTAGAGCAGGGGACAACACACAGCGTGAGCAGGTTCCGCGGAAAAGCTGCTGAGTCTGCGCTGGCGATGGGAGTTCCTATTTTAGGGGAATGGTGACGTAGGTACGCGGCTGGTGGCCGACGACGCGCGTGATGTGGCCGCGTCCAGTAGTATCATCGGCAAGAAATACATCGCCGGGACCGAATCGCTTTTTTGTGCCGTCGCCGATCTCGATCTCGACTTGGCCCGAGAGGGTAATGATATATTGGCGACGCGGGGCGCAATGCCAATGTTGCACGTGCCCTGCCGGCGCGCGCCGGAAGTAAATGCCGCCTGCCTCTTCGGCGGCGGTTGCTTCCATGTCGCCGGCGGTTCTAAAAGGCGCTTCGATTTCCTCGAAATGGGATTCGTTATCCGGACCCGTGTAGCATCTGGTGATTTTCATATTCGTGGGTTGTAAATAAATCGAATCGGAAAAGCAAGCTCAACGCGATGCCTGAGCTGCCCGACGTTGTCGTTTATATAGAGGCGCTCGAAGAGCGCCTCTTGAACCAGCCCATTCAGAAGATTCGAATCGGGAGTCCATTCTTCGTGCGTTCTTTCGACCCGTCGATCGGAGAAGCCCAAGGCAAAAGGATCCTGCGTTTGCGCCGGCTAGGGAAGCGGATCGTCTTCGAGTTGGACGGCGATCTGTTCCTTATCTTTCATTTGATGATAGCCGGGCGGTTTCACTGGAAACCGCGGGGCGCGAACATAGCGGGCAAATACGGCCTTGCGGCCTTTGATTTTGCGACCGGGACGTTGTTGCTGACCGAAGCCGGCACGAAGAAGCGCGCATCGCTTTATTTGGTTCGCGGTGAAGACGCCGTACAGGAGCACAATCCAAAAGGTCTCGAAGTTCTGGATGCGGATTTGGATGCTTTTCGCGAGGCGCTGACGCGAGAAAACCACACCGTTAAAAGGGCGCTAACCGACCCGCATCTGTTCAGCGGCATCGGCAACGCATACTCGGACGAAATCCTCCACCGGGCGCGGTTGTCACCGGTTCGCCTGACGCGCCAAATGAGCGAACCCGAAGTCGAGACGCTTTACCGTGCGGCCCGAGAGACCTTGAACGATTGGGTGGAACGCTTGCGCAACGAGTCGGCAAACCGGTTTCCTGAAAAGGTAACGGCTTTCCGTCCCGACATGGCGGTTCACGGTAAATACCGAAAACCTTGCCCGGTGTGTGGCTCTCCCGTTCAAAGAATCGTGTATGCGGAAAACGAAACAAATTATTGCGCCCGCTGCCAGACGGGCGGCAAGCTCCTCGCGGACCGCTCGCTCTCGCGTTTGCTCAAACAAGACTGGCCGAGAAGCCTGGAGGAGCTAGAGGAAATGAAGGTTCAAAAGCGTCAGGACTGATTCATAAAAGGAGACAATTCTTGTTACCCGCCGCGCCGCAAGTAAGTGAAGCACCTGTTGAGCGTGATTAGTTAGTTAGGTCTATTAGCGCACCCTTTGCGCCAAGGCATTTGCAATCTCATTCGCAGCCTCCGTGAGACTCCGTCGCATCAGCGGTCTGCGGGAGAACCCGCTATTCCACCCCAGCCCTTCTGCCACGTTACTCCGGCGAGCACTTGTCCAAAAATCGGGTATAGGTTATCGCAGAGTTCCAATGCGGCGATAAAAAAACCGGTAGGACGCAATGATAACTTCTCGATGCGGTAAATCCGGAAACTCCGGCAAGCGCCTTCCCGAATTTGGAAAGCGTTCGAGCCTCTTCAGGACTTGTTCGGCCCGTTCACGGAATTTTTGAGTGGCCAGAGGATTCTCTCTTTGTATGTACCTCAATGCTCCAAGAAACTGGGATCGTGCGCGAGGTGTAAACCGAACTTTCACGCTTTGGAGAGAAGAGTGTCAGCTTCCGCCAACAGGTCGTCAAGATCGTATCCTTTGCCCGCGGCGATCTCTCTTTCACCCAGAGCGAGCAATTTGAGAATCTCACGTTCTTGCTCACCCTTTTCGTAGATATCCAGATTCAGTAAAACCGCAGTAGGCCGCCCGCGCTGAGTCACAATCAGAGGACGGTTAGACTTCCGGACACGTTTTAGAGTTCCGGACAGATCTTGCTTAAGGTCACTTGCTGCGATTTTCGCCGGGTTCTTAGCCATCGTTACCTTACCTCCGGGATCTCGGGTGACCTTACAGGCGATATGTTCAAAACGCAACGCGAGCGTACTTGGCCCGAGGCCGGTGTTATTCCGATCTCCGTTTGTCACATCATCGATACGAAACCAGGCTGCGCTTTGACTCGGTCGATCCAGGCGCGGATCTTTGGGAAATCGTCGAGCGGAAAACCGCCTTCGTGAGAAACATGGGTGTACGCAAACAGCGCAATGTCGGCGATCGTATAGTCGCGGACGAAGAAATCATTTGTCGTCAAGTGGTCTTCCATCAATTTGAGTGCTGACCAACCGCCCTCGCGTCGTGCGGCAAGCGCCGCCCTCCTTTCCGGCGAGTCCGGCTTGTGCTGCAGCAGAAAACGAGAGGTGGCGACGTAGGGCTCATGACTGTACTGCTCAAAAAACATCCACTGAAAACAGGCTGCTGAAAAAGACCCATATGCTTCGTTGCGCTCAATCGCCTCGCTCCAACGTACCGGACAAGTACGCCTCCGCTCGTCGATTTTTCGCGCGCCTCGCCTCTGAGTCTTTTTGAGCAGCCTTCAATAATTTTTCAGCAATTTCTCACAGGCGATTCCGAGCTACGCCAGCAGCAATCGAACTTTATACGAATTGCCGGAGTAGGCGACATTGTAGAGCTTCATGCGCCTTGGGGTTCAATGTTCAATGTTCAACGGAACGAATCACGACTCAATAGCAATCAATGAGGGTTTTTCGCCCAAGCCAGTTTCCTCGTCGCCTGGTTCATCGAAATGATAAATAATAGGCTCGTCTATATGTGATCTGTCACTTCGAGCGTACGAGACATCTTGTAATGCTTGTCGCTAAACTTTGAACCTTGAACCTTTGAACTTCTAGATCTCGCTTTCCAATATCTCCAATCCGTCGAGCCGGTCGACTAGATATAACTTGCCGTCGTCCGCGCGAAAGACATCATTGCTCTGTACCGCCGTTTGTCCTTTGCCCGGCATCGGGACGTAGTAGCCGACCTCCTTAGGAGAAAAAGGATTCGAGAGGTCCAGGGCACGTAACCCACCGGCAAACCAGGTGACATAGTGGATGTTATCGTAAACCTGTTCCGCCGGTTGATGAGCGCCGAAACGGCTGCCCGGCTTGGATTCCCCGTCGTAGGGAATCATGTACGTCGCGATCGGGATGGGGCGCGCTTCCTCGGTGATATCCACGACCCACAGGAACGCGTTGGGGGTCGGCGCCAGTTTTTCGCCGACCTCCTCGTCGGTTACGATCATAAAGTCGCGATCCATAATCTTGTTCAGCAAGGGTAACGTCGTGTGCGTGGGACAAGGGTAGGGCGGGCTCCAGTCGAACATGCTCACCGTCTTGGGTTTGCTCATGTCGGAGATATCAACGATTGCGAAACCCCCATGCCAGTAGCTGATATACAATCGGTCGCCCTTGCGGATCGGATGGTGGCAGCGGTGGTCCCATCCGTGCCAGCTCGGAGTCTCGCCGCCGGCTGTCCATTGTCCCGGCATCCACCATCGCCCGACCTCCTCTGGTTTTGCGGGATTCTTTAGGTCTAGAATCAACGCAATGTTGCCAACGTAGCCCTCCATGTGCGGGGAAAGGTAAGCGTAGCGTCCGTCGAAGGTAAACCGGTGCACGCCTTTGGCAGCAGCCTTAAAGAAAGCTATCTCGCGCGGCTTAGAGCGATTCGAAATATCGAACACTTTAAGTCCCCCTTGGGGTTCGCTCTTGGTTTTATAGCGCTCGTAGTTGACCAGCATCACGTCGCCGCCCACGCGGACTTTGTGCGAGTGGATGCCCTCCGGCACTTCCAGCCGGGACACAAGCTTGGGGCTCCTGGGGTCTCGGACATCGATGATGGATGTGCCATGAGGCGGCTCAATGTGGCCGACATAGGCGTAGCCGTTCTCGACGACGATCGAGCCTCCTCCGGGAAGGTCCATTCTGCCGATTTGTTTGATCTTGTGGCTTACGCCGACCGGGAGTTTTCCGTTTGTTGCCATGTATTGTCTCCTCTATTTTCTGCTGGCCAAATTACTTCTGGAGCACTGGAGTGATGGAGTAATGGAGTGATGTACATAAGACCCACCACTCCAGTACTCCAACACCCTATTTCCCTGCATTCGTTAGCGCCTTGCCTGCTGAATCAACTGTATTACTTGGTCCGTCGTTCTGACGCGGCCCATACGCGGGAAGATCAGCTCCATCAGCAGATCGTGGGCGCGCCGGTCGTGAGAGGTCCCGCAGGCGTCGCTCACGATGATCATGTTGTAATCCATGTCTCTGCCCGAGTACACAGTGGAGGTAACGCCCACATCTGTGGAACCGCCGGAAATAATGATCGTATCGATGCCGCGCGCGCGCAGCGCGAGATCGAGGTAGGTCTGATGGAAGGCGCTCCAGCGGTACTTCGGAACGTAATAGTCGTCGGGCCGCGGTTCGAGTTCAGGGATCACGTCAGAGCTTTTGTCGCCGCCGGCCACATGCATCTTTCCTTTCGTAATTTCCCCGTTTGGCCAGGGTTTCAGAGCATTATTGGTATCGGTGAGGATCAAGGCCGATGTGGCATTGTCGGGCCGGTGATTTCCCTTGGCAAAAAATATCGGTATTCCGGC
Source organism: Binatia bacterium (assembly GCA_035762645.1). Taxonomy (GTDB): domain Bacteria; phylum Desulfobacterota; class Binatia; order UBA9968; family UBA9968; genus DASTOD01. The sequence goes on from DASTOD010000551.1 coordinate 8,229, forward strand.
CGCCCGCCCGGCCTTCATTAGACGGACGGCATTATCGACCCACGGTTTCATTCTCGCGGTGGCGGCGGCATCTCCGCTATGGTAGTAGCCGTTCAAAATATCGAAAAAGAGAAGCGCGGTTTTTTTCCCGTCGAAACTATTTACGTTCATGCTGTTTCTCCTACCCGGTATGGAATTGGAGTGTTGGAGTATTGGAGTACTGGAATATTGGGTCTTTGAAATACATCACTCCATTACTCCATCACTCCAATACTCCAGTCGTGTAGCTTCGAGTGCCAGCTAGCGAATTTTGATTCCCCGTTTTTCCTTGTCTTGTATCACTTTCCAGCCCTGATCGGTATACCAGTCGATCTGCCGGAAAAGACCTGTGAAGATTCGCACATCCTTATCTTCCAGCCCGGCGCGGCCTAAGACACGACGGAACGCCAAGAGCATATGCTCGGGGTTGTCCGAATCCAAGAACCCGATCTTTAGGAGAGTCTTTCTCATGTGATCGAAAAGCCGCTCGATCTTCTCGGCGGAGGCGCGCTCAACCGTCGATTCGTTACCAGGCGCCGAGGAGGCGATAAAGATTTCATACAGACAAATGATCGTAGCCTGCGCCACGTTGAGCGACCGGTAATCCGCATCGGTGGGAATGGTGATCAACAATTGGCAGTGTTCAAGATCCTTGTTGCTGAGCCCATGATCCTCGGGGCCGAAAATGAGCGCGACTTTGCTCGTACGAGCCGCCGCCGCGATTTCCGCCGCTATATCTCGCGGGGATTGGCTGTGCCCGCGGTAAAGTCCCGCTCTGCAGGTGGTGCCGACCACCAACGTACAATCGGCAATCGCCTCCCGTAGGCTGTTGTAGCAGCTGGCTTCGCCCAAAATATCGCGCCCATGCACGGCCATAGCCCGTGCCCAAAAACTCCGCGTGCGCGCTTTGCCGACGATCGCCAGGTCGCGTGCTCCCATATTCTTCATCGCGCGCGCGATGGAGCCGATGTTGCCGGAACCGCGCGGCCGGACGAGAACGATGCGAATGTTCGATAACATAAACTGCGAGGCAACAGGCACTAGCCTGGATTATTCACCGGGCAGTAACGATCAAGGGACGAGCCTTCCGGAGCGAAGGCAATGGGCCTGTACCTTGAGGCGGCCGGCAAACTTAAGTTCTGGAGCGAATAGCAGGTAAACAATTCGAACGCACGGCCAAGCACCATAGACGTCCTTGAAGCTGAGCGTCTCTGTGCCTTCGCTCCTCCAAGCTCATCCCTTGACCGATGCTGTGTCGTCACCTCAGTCCTCTCCCTCAAGGGCAAGTAAATTTGAAGTTAGGCGCTGAATTCACGGACTATTGCCTGTTGCCTAGTGCCTGTTGCCTCATGCCTATCTGGCGAACGGGCAGTTCCTGTTCTTCAAGATCGTGCTGCGGTTTTTCATATCAAACTCCGAGCGATAATCGAAATCTTCGTTCATGATGGAGCTGCTGTCCACGGTGTGTTCCGCGCCGAAGATGTGGCCGAGCTCGTGAATCAGGGCGACCACGTCCAGTGGCGGTTCGGAGTTGACGCCCGTGTAGCGAAAGGGCCTTGAAACGGTTGTCACGACGTAATGTCCCAGCCCCTCGAGGCAGTTGCCGATGCGGTCCACCCGCGGCCGGCCCGCTCTTACGTTGCGGCTCAGGGATTCCGCCGTGAACGCAATGATCAAATCGTGGTTCTGATTCTCTTTGTCGACGGGAAAATCCCGCTGCAATTGAGCCAGCAGGTCAGCCGTTGAACGGATTCGCTGCTGAGCCGGCCATGCCGCGGTGCTCTCGGTCACGAGCCGAATTCCAAACTCCTTCTCAAAGTAGTCCGACGACGCTTCTATCAAACCCCGCAGCTCTTGATCCCAGCGCGGATTGCGCTCCCTCAGCGCCGGATCGGCAAGGGCCTTGACCCGTACGAGTCGGTGAGCCGTATCGGCGGCCGGAAACGTGCAGGATGAGAGCAGCAGCGCGCTAAGGATGAAGCAAGTTGTCCGTCGGCGCGTAATCATCGGTCAAGACGGGAACGTCGTGGTCTGGTAACGCTGCGTTATAGTACGCCTCGGCGAGATCGTGCACGGAATCCGGAAAGAGCCCCCGGTTGATGGAGGCTGCGCGCTTGACGATCTCTTTGATGTCGAGGCGCTGCTTGTCCTTGGTGGCGACAACGATCACATTCTGTATCGTTTGGACGCTGACGTTCTCCGGTCGGCGCGCGGCAAACACGTAGGTCTGGGGAAATATTTGCCTTTGGGTCTTGACGAAAGCGCGCGCGATTCGGCCGGACGGCCCGGTGACCGCGCTGATGAGATTGGTCACCAGAACGCCATTGGGAGTCAGCTTTCGCTGGGCTAGCTCGAAAAACTCTTTTGTCGCGAGGTGAAACGGCATGGCATCCGAGTAGTAGGCATCGAGCAGGATGATGTCGTATTGGTTTGATGTCCGGGTCAAAAACATCCGGCCATCCTGAGCATGAATGCGAAAATTTTTGCTCTCGCGCACGTTGAAATGACTTTTGGCGATCTGGACGACTTCCGGGTCGATTTCGACCACGTCCATTTCTAGCGATGGAAACTCCTTCTGTAGTTTCTTGGGGATCGACCCGCCGCCGAGACCGATGATGAGTATTTTCCTGGCGTCCGATCTGAAGGTGAAGCCGAGCGACGTATAGCGCGAATAGATCAGCCGAAGCACGTTTGGATCCTTCAGGTTCATCGCGCTCTGCAAGGTGCGGTCGAAGTAAAGGTACCGCGCCTCTTCGTCCTCTTCCACGCGTATGCGGTGATAAAACGTGTCTTTCTCCAAAAGTGTTCTGAGCCGGGCCCATGCCAACGGCGGCGCCGCCAGAACAATCGACGTGACAGCCACGAACGTAATCGCCGCCGCCCGGGCCAACGCAACGTCACGGACTCGGACCATCGGCAAAACCGCAAGCGACAAACCTATCAAAGTGAGGCCGAGAAAGTGAATAATGTTTCTCACTCCCATAAGCGGAATCAAGTAAAACGCCGTCAACAGGGTTCCAAAGATGCTGCCGCAGGTCGAAATGGCATAGAGCGTGCCCGCCGTGCTCCCCACAGCGGCGAGGGTCGTGGCGGCGAGTCGTATAACGTAAGGCGAGATGGTTCCTAGAAAGACGCCTGGGGGCAGGAAGTAAATGCTGCTGGCGATCAGGGGGTTTAGACGGATGCCGAAATCAACGCTCGCCACCCAGAGATTCACACTCGGATAGATAAACGGCAGCAGTGAGATCATGATACCGGGGACGGCCAGTAATACCATCAGCCGGCCGTAGGAAGGATTGCGCGCCGACAACCAGCCGCCCCAGTAATAGCCGACGCTCAGAGCCGCCAAGACAACCGATATCAAGCTCCCCCAAACAAAGATCGAGTTGCCAAAATGGGGAGCCAGGACCCGGCTGCCGACGATTTCGAGAGCCATCAAGACGGCGCCGCTGACGAATACCACGATGTACAGCAGAAGCTGCAGCATGATCAATTCTCCCAACCCTGGTTGCTTTCTTCATCAACGACCGTCACCGGCTCCAATAGATCTTCGGAAATGCCTTCAATAAACTGGGAAGGCCGCGATAGCACCATGCGTAACCCTCGGTCGAAAATCCTGACCGGATAGGTGATGAACAAATTCTCTTTGGCGCGTGTGGCCGCGACATAGAGGAGCCGGCGCTCTTCTTCCAGCTCCTCCTCGCTGTTGATGTTGTAAAAAGACGGAAATCTCCCCTCCAAAGCCCAGATGATAAACACCGAATGCCATTCCAATCCCTTCGCCGAATGAATCGTCGAAAGAACCAGAGGACCTTCATCGGGATCGACGGCCAGAACGCCTGCGACGCTGTCATTGGGCGGTTCCAACGCCATATCGCTCAACAAACGTTCCAAACTCCGATAGCGCTCCGTGATTCCCTGAAAGTGCTCGAGGTCCTTCAACCGCTTCGGATGATCGTCGGGGTGGTTTCGCTTGAGGATCGGTCCATAGTACTGCATCAGGTACTGCGTCTGCTCGACCGGCCGTTGCGCATCGGAGGCAACCTGCAGGACCTGCGCCAGCGTCTTGAGGCCATGGGCCGTTTTCCCTTTTGCATCGAAGGACCGCAGGCGGTCCAGCGGCCAGTTTCCCTCCACGACCCAGCGAGTAATCCTTTGACTCATTTGCGTGCCGACTCCCTCGAGAAGGAGAAGAACGCGGTTCCAGGAGATGGCGTCATGCGGATTGGCCAGAACCCTCAGGTGAGCCAGCAGGTCCTTGATATGCGTCGTTTCCATGAACTGGAAGCCGCCTCTTTTGATAAACGGAATATTGTGGCGCGCAAGCTCGAGTTCTAGATCGAAAGAATGAAAGCTCGAACGGAACAACACGGCGATATCCCACAGCGGCACCCCTTCTTCTCGCAGCTCGAGGATCTTTTGACAGACGAACCGCGACTGCATCTGTTCACTCTCGGCTTGGACTAGGATCGGGGTGTCACCTTCTCGCCTCCGCGTGAAAAGATTTTTGTCATAGCGTTCATGGGCGCGGTGGATGATCTCATTGGTCAGGTTCAATATGGGTTGCGTGCTGCGGTAGTTCTCTTCAAGTTTAATGATCTCTGTTGCCGGGAAGTCGTTCGGGAAGTCCATGATGTTACGGAAGTTGGCGCCGCGAAACGAGTAAATACTTTGGGCGTCGTCGCCGACCACGGCCACGTTATCGTGGCTCGCGGCCAGTAGCCTGATAATGCGCGCCTGCAAGTGGTTCGTGTCCTGGTATTCATCGACCATGATGAACTGATAGATCTGGGAAAGGCGGCGCCGCACCTCTTCGCGGTTCGCCAAAAGGTCTTTCAGCCGGGTGAGCAAATCATCGTAGTCCAAAAGCGTCTTGCCGGTTTTATAGTCGACATATCGCTCGTACAAGCGGAGCAGATCGTCGAGCGACTCATAGAGGTGCGGGTAGTCGCGCTCGATCAGATCCGGAATGGTTTGCTGTTTGTTGAGGGCCATGCTGAATATTTCCGCCACCGTTTGTTTGCGCGGAAAGCGCCTGTCTTTGTTGTTAAGTCCCATTTCGCTGCGCAGCAGCTGGATCGCATCCTCGCTGTCGGGGCGGTCCATAATGGTAAAAGAAGGAGACAGATCGATTCTCCGCCCATACTCGCGCAACACCAGATTGGCGAACGAGTGAAAGGTTCCGCCCGCCACCTGGCTGCAGCGGTTGTCGATCAGCAGGCTGGCTCGCCGTAACATTTCTTCGGCGGCGCGGCGGGTGAAGGTGAGCAAGAGAATCGAGCGCGGGTCCACGCCGATGTCGATAAGGTGGGCCACGCGATGGACCAAGGTTCGGGTCTTCCCCGTGCCGGCGCCGGCGATGATCAAAAGCGGCCCCTCAATGGTCGTCGCCGCGCGGTATTGAGCTTCGTTGAGCTCTTTTCGATAATCGAGTCGGGCGTGGTGGAAAACCGTCGGGCTCGCGTTTTTGAGAACGTATTTTTTGGCCAAGGGGGCTCCGGTTGTGAGCTAAATTACCTATTTTCCTCGGGCGGAGCAAGCGATGAAACCTCATCCATTCATCAATCAGACCCAGTAGACTACAAACTTCTGACCACAGACTTCGGATTATGGTAGTCGGTAGTCCCGTTGGCAGTCGTCCGCTTTAAAAACAGCTTGGGCGTTCCGATCAGCGGAAAATCTATGATACCCTGGTCGGTGTAATGAACAAAAGCATTTCAAAGGCAAGAGTTCTCAAGTTGGGCATCGGCGCCGTCTTATCTGCTTTGTTGATTGGTTTGGTGCCGGCGAGCGGGCAAGAAAGGCTTGAGGAATTTTTGGACGAAGAGTACGGTTACGGTTTCAAATACCCGGCCCGGTGGAACCTTCGCAAATTGCCTGAAGGCGCCGCCAATAAAGAAATGCGAGTCATGCTGCAGGGGCCCAACGGCAGCTCGGTCATCGTGGTTGTGGAGAATCTCGGCCAAAAAACCGCAAAGGAAGCATTCGAAGATAGCGCGGCGCGAAAGAAACGCATCGAGGCGCTGACGTCGCAAACCCTAGAGCAGATCTACAAGACGGTCTCCCGGAATATGAAAGCGACCCACATGAAGATCGGTGAGCGCCGCGATTTGCCTAACGAGAGGGCGATTCAGTTTTACATTTCGACACTGCACGCGATGCCATCGGGAAAACCGATCATCGTCGCCGGCATTCACACCTATCCGTTCGAGAAAGACTACGCGCTCAACTTTCTCATGACGGCGTTTTGGGATGAGTCACAAACGGCGGAGAACGACCTTCTGCTGGTGGTCTTTAACTCATTTCATCTGACCGGTGAAAGCAAGTCACGCGAGCCAGCCTCGCCGGAAAGACACCCGGAAAGCCCCGCCCCCAGGCCGTAGAGTCCCTAGGGTTGGCGCGGCGCAAAGACGAGAAACGATTGTTTCTCGAGGAAATCAAATTCCCGTCCGACAACATAGCCGGCCTGTTCCATCTCTCGCTGAATGAGATCGCTCGGTGTGTAATGGCGCAAGAGTCCTTCCAGCCAAGCCTTTTGGTTGAAGTCAATAATAGCGATCCGTCCGCCGGGCCGCAAATATTTTTTTAAATTAGCAAAATAGCGCACCCGGTCTTGCAAATGATGATACGTGTTGCTCGTAAAGATGAGATCCACGTCCGCAGAGGGGAGCAGCGGATCGTCCGGTTTGGCCAAAATGACTTCGATGTTGGCGAAGCTCTCTTTTTTGGCGCGAGCCGCCAGCGCCTCATTCAGGTCCCGGTCGATATCCACGGCATAGACTTTGCCGTTGGGACCGGCGGCTTTGGCGAGACGAAATGTGAAGTACCCGCTCCCGGATCCGAGATCGGCGATGCGTTCTCCGGGGCGGATCTGGAGCGCCTCGATGACTCTCTCCGGCTGCTGCCACTGGTCGCGATTGAATCCTTCATAGGCGCACTGTTTCAGAGTAGTGCAGCCGGCGGCGAGTAGGGCCAGCACTAGAGTGAGAGCGGTCGTGTTCGAGCGAACGACGGACCGACTGAACACAGAGGGCTTCACGTTGGGAACCGGTGTGGTCAGCTCGGCAATTGGCTCTTTTCCGCGACCTTCCGGAGAGCCTTTTCGACCTTTTGTCGAAGGTCGATCACGTCGAAAGGTTTTGCCACGAAATCAAAGGCGCCGTACTCGAGTGCCTTCACGGCAGCGTGCTTCGAGCTCACCGCCGTGAGCATGATGACTTCACACTGCGGATGGATGGCTTTGATTCGCCGCAACACTTCCATGCCGTCCGTTTTGGGCATCAGCAGATCCAAAAGAACGACGGCCGGCTTTTCCAGCTGCACCTGCGGCAGCGCGGCATCAACGGAATCAGCCTCCAGGATACGGTAGTCCTTGCTGAAAACGATGCGCAAAGATTCGCGTACACCTTTTTCATCATCGACGACGAGTAACAGCGGTGGATTCATCAACGAACCTGCTTGGCGGCGGGTTCTATATTAGCGCAAAACCCTGCGATCGGAAAACGAACCAGCGGCAGAGCAGGGAGAACCTTTGGCGCCCACGCTTTGCGCATAGCGCTCGGCACCGGACTACCGGGCGGCGATTTCCAGACAACGTGGAGAGGCGGCCGCATAGAGCGAACAATCTCGAGTTAGCTCTTCACGGGATTTCTCAAACGTCGCCCGCAAATACTGAATGCTTTCGGTAATGCACTTCTCGCGGTCCGCTTCGCCCGTGAACGCGGCGCAAAACGGCATCGCATATCGACCGTCCCATGTGTTGTCGATCAGTGCATAGACGACGCCGCGCATGCAGGCGAGACGGTTTTCGCCGGCGGCCAGCTCACATGTTTGAGCGACGGTTCGTATTTGTCCCAGCCGAGCGTCGTTGGACAGGTCGCGGCCGATGGATTGGCTGCATGGGACCTGGTAAGCGCCCGCTCTGGCGCATTCTTCCAGTAGTTCTTCCGGCGCGAGGCCCATTTCGACCATTCTCGAAGTCTGCATGATGTAGCACTCACTGCGATATTTAGGCGCCAATTGGTTGCAGGGGTAATGATAATCGGTCGGGCTGAAATTCTTTTTCTCGTTGCCGGCGTTAAACGCGTTCTCCATGAACACCCCGCCATAGCAAGAGCTACGGCTCCATTCATCAGATAGCGCGTCGCATGCGTTTAAAGCAGAGTCGAGCCGGTAGCGCGAAAAAAACATCAAAGCATGGCCCAAGCCGTGAAGGCACTGAAACCGGAGGCGCAGAGGCGTGTTGGGATCGCAGGCAACGACGGCTTTTTGCTTGATCTCGGCTTGGCTGGGATGGAGATCGGTCTGAGAGTAGAGATTGTCCCCGCGGAGGAATCGCTCCACGGAACCGTGATAGCAGCCGGAATGGCAGGTTTGATCGCAGGCCGAAAAGGAGTCATGAATATTTCCTTGGACGCGAAAGGTCTCCCTGCCGACGGCGTGCACGACCGGATGGCAGTCGCGGCGTAGCTCAGGATCCTCCGCTTCGAACTGCCGAATGAGTCCGAGCACTTCGGCTGTGGAGTGTCTCTTTAACGCCTCGCGGAACAAGTGATCCAAGCACTCGGCGCTGCCGGCCTGTTGCAAGCACGATTTAATTGCGGCGAGCGACGGCGAGGCCGAGTCTGGCGCCGGCCAAGCCGAGCCTGCTTGGGCGAAAATCGGTAACGACCCGAGAAATAAAATATATAGCGCGAGTGGTTTAAACAAAAACCAGCCGCGGTTGCCTTTCACGACATCTTCTCCTTGGGCGCGCGGAGTCCAACGAAAGTCAGTCTATGGCTGATAGCTTATCTCATATAGACCGAATATACGCCATAAGCCATATCCTATAAGCTAATTTTTGGTTGTTTTCTATCGTGGTGGAGATTAACATAGTGGAAATTTATTCGTCTAAAAGGTTGCCATGAGCAGGACACAAACTATCTTCGTAACGGCAATTTTACTTTTGATTGGGGCGCTCTGGGGTTCGGTTTCAGAGGCGGATCAGGCGCTGCTTAAGGACCCGCAGGCGGTGCCTGTGTATCGGCCGAAGTTTTATCCGTTCGAGGGTGGTGAGAAGGCGGTGTATACAGCGAGTTGGAATGGAATGATCTCGGTGGCTACTGCGGAAGTCTACACGGTACCGGCGGTGGTTGGCGGCAAA
>DASTOD010000552.1:0-23425 GCA_035762645.1 Binatia bacterium
ATCGGCGCTTCGATCGTGATGTAGGTCGCAACCAGGGCGCCGGCGCAAATCCCGGTAAGTTTGTGCAAGCGGGCGTTGTTCGACACATGCAAAATGACGGTCATCAGGATAAAGGTAATTACGATCTCGGCGACAAAGGCCGCGGCCGCTCCGGCGGCCCCCGGGATCGTGATGACGTAGTTGACCGAGGGGTGCGACGCCCACGCCGCAAGTCCGATCGCTGCCAGAGATGCTCCGACCAATCCACCGAGAAACTGAAACGCGACATAAAAGACTGCATCCCACCTGGCCATTTTGCCGAGCCTGAAAAAGGTGAGGGTCGTGGATGGATTAATGTGAGCGCCGGATTGCTTGCCCCATGGAGAGTAGATGATGGAGATCGCGGTGAGCCCCATGGCAAGGCCCATTAGAAATCGTCGCAGCAACGGGCTCGAAATCGCCTGGTGAATCGGTGAAGCCGGATGTTCGAGGATTGTGCCGAAAGCAAAGGCCGACATCATGAAAAGCCCCAGGCCCGCGGCTTCGATTATATACTCGGGCCAATGATGCTTCAGCGCGTCCCTAATGCTGTATGCATCGGTCATGGTGTGTTGGATGCGGCACAGCGGAAGAAAGATGCGTTCAGACTAAGAAAGGTGCAATCCTTCTTCGGACACACTCGCCCGTGCTCGGTCAAGATGTCATTCTGAGGCGCAGCCAAAGAATCTGTGTTGAGAAACCTAGATCCTTCGCTGTCGCTCAGGATGACTGCACTCCTCTGAAGCGCAGCTGGGGTTCGGCTTGCATTAAAGTGGCTCAAATTTCTTGGTCAGCGGCGCGAGCGAGTCAGTTGAGTTTGATTACATTCTTGATCCCGCTCGTTCGTCCCAAGAGCAGATCGCCGTAGGCCTCTATGGGAAAACGGCCGCTGATGAGCGACTGAACCGCTTCGGGCCAGCGCTTGGAAAAGACACCGATATCCCGGATCGACGCTTCGAACGAATCGCGCCCTGCGTTCACGGTCCCGAACACGACCTGATTTTTCAGCACTAGATTGCGCATGACGAGGTCCGTGTCGACTTCCACCGGTGCTTTCCTACCGGGAACGCCGGTAAAAACAAAAATACCGTTGACACCGAGGTATTTGATCGTGTCAAAAGATAAACGTGACGCGCCGGTCGCTTCGTAGACTAGATCGATGTTGCCGACGCGCTCGGCAAGCCTTTCGACCGAATCGGTCTCGGCGGAGACATAGGTGGCGCCGATGGATTCGAGCAGGTCCGCCCTCGGGTTTGGCCGGGTCTCGCGAGCATAGACGTAGGTTTCAAAATCGTAATTCACCAATGCCATGGCACCCAACAGCCCAACGGGGCCGGCCCCAAGCACGACGGCGCGGCGACAATGTGCCGCTGCTTTTCCGAGAGACACCGGGCAGCCCCACGGCAGCCGCTGCTGGACCTGCCAAACCTGAGTTAAGGCTTTCTCCGCGATCGTGAGCGGTTCCACGAGCACCGCCACGTTGCGCAATTCTCGCGGCACCGGATTCATGTATTTTTCGTCGTCGACGACAAATTGAGCCATGAAACCGTGAGCTTCCTTGATGCCGCGCTCCTTGAAGTCTCCCGTGAAACAAAAATCTTGCCGGTCGGAGCGGCAGGCCATGCAGTGATCATGAGGGCAGGGACGCCGAACCATGGGCACGACGAGATCGCCGATTTTTACGCGCGTGACTTTCGGCCCGACTTCGATGACCTCGCCCAAAGATTCATGGCCGATCACCAATTGGTCGGAGTCGGCTGGCGGAGTTCCGTATTCAAAGGCGCAGATCTCTTTGTCGGTGCCGCAGACTCCCGCCTCCAACATGCGCAGTTTTACATGGGTGGGGGACGAAATCCTGGGCTCCGGCTGGTCGACAATTCCAAGCGCTCTGTCTTTTGGCGTGACGGCAATGGCTCTCATTTTGCTTTTCCTCCGAACTTTTTTAAATTTGCGTTGGCATGCTCAAGACAATAGCTAATCAGGGTTTCCGTCCTAACCAAGCCGTAACGGTGAGTGCGGTTCAGATACTTAGATGCCGCCGGAGTTTGAAAAGATGCGGCAGAAAATACTAGCCCAATGAACGATCCGACCGTATGGATCGCAAACGAAACTTGCGTGAGCGATTCTGCCGCGCCTGCATCTTGAGAAACTCTTGAGTCACTGCGATCGTTTTCTTGTACGTTTGTAAAAATGCCTCACAATCCCGGCATTGGCTCAAGTGAAGATCGAAGGCGGATTGGACCCGGCTTGTCAAACTTCCGGCGAGATATTCATCGAGGAGGGAAACCGCAGATTCGCAGTTATCTGGAGGTCGACCGCTGCCCGATTTCCGTTTCGTTCTGGTGACCACGTAATACGGCTCCCAATTCAGTTGCTGTCGAGCGTTCGTTGCCAGGTGTTCGCGCGATCCCCGCTTTGATTCTCCCCGTTGAGGTGGTTGATGGGGGTGAAATCAGCTCCGCTGCCGGCCTTAACCGGGTCTAGGCCCAGCAACTGCGGCGGCGACTGACCGGGCTTCTTCGCGGGCTTGCGGTGTCCGCTAGCCTTACGGGGGCAAGCGACCGGATTGCCCTGACATTATACGATCTGAGGATGTTCTTGACAGCCGCGACCACGAGATTGTCATCATCTGTCAGATTGGACAACTCTTGGATGAGCTCCATGAAGGTTGTCTTAACCGGCAATTCTTTGATTTGCTGCGCTGCCCGTCTCTGTTTCATTGCTTTATCCCCCTCCATTCGTCGGCTTTTGGATTTTAGATGCATGCAATGAACAAAAAGTTACACGAAAATTAACTAACTGTGATGCGAGGGTGAGCCGTGGAGGACTATGGCAAAGGAGCGTAGAGGTTCAAGGGCCGAACGCGTCAGGTTCTCCGCATCCGTTTACGTAGAAAAGCCCAAATATTATCGCGGACTCTTGGCGGTATCTCTTCAGAATTAAATGATCGGGTCACCGCGACGGTCTTCTTGTAGGTGTTCAGAAAACTGATGCAATCGGGACAGAGGCGCAAATGTTGTTTTAAATCACGCTTGACGGCAGGACTGAGTTTATCGTTCAAGTAGTCGTAGACCAGCTCCGTGATTTCCTTACAGCTTTTATCGGTCCATGCCTTCTTAGCTGCTTTACCTGTTGCCATGATCCGTCCTTACGCGGGGGAATGGCCTAAACGGGCCGCCAACTTACCACGGAGAAAGAGTCGAGCGCGGTGGAGTCGCGTCTTTACTGCAGAGACGGAAAGCCCCAAAGTGGCTGCAATCTCTTTGTCTGTGACACCTTCGACATCGCTCAGCACTATGACGCTCTTGTCGAGCGGTTTCAATTGATCCAGAACATCGCCGAGTATTCGCTGCAGTTCCTGCCTAGCGTACTTTTCATCGAGCGTATCGGACCAATCGACCACCGGCCGCACTAGGTGATGGCCGTCCGGTTGAAACTTCGGTAGGTACTCTTCGTATTCCACTTCCTTATTCGTCTTGTTGCGGCGGATTCTTCCCAGAGCCGCGTTCACTGTGAGGCGGTACAGCCAGGTGGATAACTGCGCGGTTCCCCGGAAGCTCTTGACCTTACGAAAAGCAGTCCAGAAGACATCTTGAATCACCTCTTCGGTGTCGGCGACCTCACCGAGGATTCGATGCGCAATGTTGTAAAGCTTTGCCGAATAAAGATTGAACATCGTCTCCAGAGCGCGCTCATCACCCGCCTTGAGCCGTTCGATGAGATCCAGTTCGGCCTGCGCCGACGGCGCCTTTCGTGACGGCCGGCGCAGAACGCGCGAAAGCGCACCAACGCTCGGGATGTCGGCTCCGGCACGGAGTGTAACGGCTGAGTGACTTTCATCCATCATGGAAATAGCTGGCATAGCCTGTTCTCCTATGTCATCTGCTAGAGGTAAATCTGCTCGCGTTTGGCGACTTTACGGCCTACTTTAGGGGCTGGCGACTTACTCCTAACGCCCTTACGCCTCACTGCTTTTGATCGGCGGACATGTCCAAGAGAGTCTCAATAAAGGGGGAGCAGTTAATGATTCTCAGTTTTTCGCCTTGGAGCCGGGCCATCCTGTTAGCAACCTCGTTGTTCATGAATACGACTCCGGCCATGTCCAACAAAACTATTTCCGCTTGATTCGCTTGATGCCGCGAGCAGGTTTCCTCTATTTCAGCAACAGAGCTCTCGGTTATGGTTCCATCCAAACGGAGTCTAACGATCTTACCGTTTTCGAAGTTTTCGGTGATTCTCAACATGCGACCTTCAGTTATTCGGGAATTTGCTAGAACCATAGAGCATGGCCCGTGCCAGGGACGTAACGTTCTGATTTTTTTCGTTTTCCGACTTTGACCCCCTAAGTGACCGTGGCCCGTTCGTCGTGATATGCCGCAGCCGTTGCGAAATATCGCGATACGCAGTATGAGGATTGCGCGGGGACCGGTGGCATGACAGCAGACGAAAAGGGAGACCTCATCTCGAACCGTGCAGTTAGTGGCGAGATTGAGTTGGGCATTGGCGAGGGAAAACTTCGCCCGGGAGCTCACGTCGCCTTTTTTTGGCAAACGGCAAAGGAATTCTCCGACGGCGTCCGCTTTTTAGAGACGGGGCTTCGCGGTCTGGACCACTGTGTGATATTCGGCCACGAGAGCGCGAACCAGGCGGTGTGTAAGGTTCTCGAGGACCACGGCTTTGACGTTCACGACCTGATAGCCCAACGGCGCGTCACAATTCTGGGGGGCGATCCTTCCGGAGAAAGAATTCTCGAAACCATCGGGCGCGTATTCCAAGACGCTTTGGACCGCGGCGCGCCTCTGATTCGGTTGTTGGGAAACATCGGCTGGGGCAAGCCGGGTTGGCCCGGTGACCACGACCTTGTTGCCTTCGAGGCGAAGGTGACGGCGGCGGTAAAGGATTTCCCTTGCGTCGTTCTCTGCATGTACGACGTGGGGGCCGCGTCCGGGCAGGTGATACGCCACGCCGGGTATGGAACCCATCCGTACGTCGAGTGTAGCGGCGCTGTCCAAGAGAATGCCTATTATGTCCGCGCCGATTTGTTCTTGAAAAATTTGGCGATGATTGCCGACGCTATTTCGGAGCGGAGACGCACTGACGAGGCGTTAAAGAAGAGTGAGGAACGGCTGCGCACCTTGCTCGATATCAACAACGCCATCGTGACCAAACTAACCCGTGACGAACTTTTCACTGCCATTTCCGAGGCCCTCGGCCGGGTGATTCCATTCGATCGCCTCTCGCTGTCTCTCTATGATCCCGAGCTGGATAGCTTGCGCATAGTCACTTATGCCGGACCCTATCGCCGAGACGACTACACGCCCATTGGCCGAGTGCTCAAACTCGACGATAGTCCGGCGGGATGGGCGTTCCTGAATCAAAAACCTCTCCTGCGCCGGGATCTTGAGACCGAACGGCAGACGTCCTCTGAGGAACGTGCTTACGGCCACGGCTTTCGCTCGCTGTGCTCTCTCCCGCTCATTGTCCGAGGCGAAAGCATCGGTGCGGTCACTGTGGGGAGCTTAACCAAAAAGCGATACGTCGAAGAGGATGCCGAGTTTCTCATGAAAGTGGCCAATCAAATCGCCATCGCCGTCGATAACATGAAAGCCCACGAGGAGACGGAGGCCTTGAAAGCAAGGTTCCAGGCCGAGGCGGTTTATCTCCAGGAAGAAATCAAGACGGAACACAATTTCGAAGAAATCATCGGCCAGAGCGCGCCGGTGCAGCAGTTACTGCGAAAAGTCGAGCAAGTGGCGCCGACGGAAGCGACTGTCTTGATCTACGGAGAGACGGGCACGGGCAAAGAACTGCTGGCGCGCGCGGTTCACGATCGGAGTCCGCGTAAGGATCGGCCGTTGATCAAAGTCAACTGCGGGTCGATTCCGGCGGGGCTGGTCGAGAGTGAACTATTCGGCCATGAGAAAGGGGCGTTTACGGGCGCAACGCAGCGGCGCGTCGGCCGATTTGAATTGGCTAACGGCGGCACTATTTTTCTCGACGAGGTGACGGAGTTGCCGATGGACATGCAAGTCAAGCTGCTGCGCGTCCTTCAGGAAGGAGAGTTCGAACGAGTCGGCAGCAGTCAAACTTTGAAAGTCGACGTGCGCGTGATCGCCGCGACCAATCGAAACGTCCATGAAGTTACCAAAGACGGCGCGTTCAGAACCGATTTGTTTTACCGGTTGAATGTCTTTCCCCTCGAGGTACCGCCGTTGAGTGAACGCAAGGCGGATATTCCTTTGCTGGTTACTTTTTTCCTGAGCAAGTTTGCGAAGAAACTCGGTAAAGAGGTGCGCGGCGTTTCCCGAGTCTCGATGGAAAACCTCTCAAACTATGGCTGGCCGGGAAACATTCGGGAGCTGCAGAACGTCATCGAGCGGGCCGTGGTGCTGGCCAGTGGACCGGTCATTCATATTGACGAATCCATGTTGCGCTCCGCGGCACCGCTGCAAGAGCCAAGTCTCGGAACCCTCGAGGACATGGAGCGTACCTATGTTATGCGCGCGCTGAACCAGACGAATTGGGTCGTGCATGGCAGAAAAGGGGCAGCCGAGATTCTCGGAATGAACCCCAGCACCTTGCGCTCGCGAATGGCCAAATTAGGCATTACAAAGCCGGCTCTGTAAATTCGTTTTTCAATTTGCGATTTCCAACAACCGTTCGCGTTGGAGTAGATCCGACGAAATTTTATAACCACGAAGATCGCGAAGGACACGAAGGATTCCCCTTCCTGCATCCTCCACCGCGCGGCGCGGGGGAGAAAAGAGGTGGGGGGATAGTCTGATGAATCTCGTTTGGCAAGAATTACTCTCGGGTTTGCCTGACGCGGAAGGGCTGGCGAGCCTGACGGTCCGACTAATCATTGCAATCCTTTTGGGGGCTGTCGTTGGCGCTCAACGAGAGCGCCAGGGTAAACCGGCCGGTTTAAGAACCCACATGCTGGTCTCATTGGGCGCCGCAGTATTCGTCATTGCCCCTTTAGAATTTGGCATGGACTCGGATGGAGTATCGCGGGTGATCCAAGGGTTGGTTACGGGAATAGGATTTCTTGGCGCCGGGGCAATTCTGAAGCTCCAGGAACGGCGCGAAGTCGAAGGATTAACGACGGCAGCAGGCATATGGTTAACGGCAGCGGTCGGGGTAGCCGTCGGTTTAGGCCGGTTCGGGCTGGCGGTAGGCGGCATTTTTCTTGCCTGGCTGATACTCTCATGGATGAACAGAGTAGAAAACTGGATCAACCGGGCGCAATTGCGTAGCGACAGAGACTCTAACAACTGAAGCACAAAGGCCCGGTCACGCTAGCCATGGGCCGGAAATCAAGTATACTGATGGTCCAAGAGACTCGCCGATGCGTTTAGGGCTGCAGATTCCATCTTTCACTTGGGCGGGGGGCACAAACGCAATAGCCCTCAAGCTTGCGCGCATCGCGGGTGCGGCTGAAGCGGCCGGTTTCGCAAGCCTCTGGGTCATGGATCATTTTTTTCAGATCGAGATGATTGGAAAGCCCGAGGAGCCGATGCTGGAAGGCTATAGCGCGCTGTCCTTTTTGGCGGCTGTCACGAAGCGGGTGCAATTGGGTACGCTAGTCACCGGCGTGATCTATCGCCGTCCCGCAGTCCTCATCAAGACCGTCACGACGCTCGATGTTCTTTCCGGAGGGCGCGCTTACTTCGGCGTGGGCGCGGGTTGGTACCGGCGCGAGGCTGTGGGACTCGGCATCCCGTTTCCGCCATTAAAGGAACGCTTCGAGGTGTTGGAAGAGACTTTACAGATCGCGCATCGGATGTGGTCCGGTGATACCGCTCCGTTTCATGGAAAACACTATCAGTTGGCGGAACCGCTGAACTCGCCGCAACCGATCACCAAGCCGCATCCGCCGATCATGGTGGGCGGCTCGGGTGAGAGAAAAACGCTCCGGCTCGTGGCGCAATACGCGGATGCTTGCAATCTTTATGCGGTCGAAGCGGGCGCCGAGACGATTCGCGCCAAGCTTGCCGTGCTTCGCCTCCACTGCGACGATCTTGGACGATCCTACGACGATATCGAACGGACCGCGCTCGGGGTATTGGATTTGCGGCCGGGCGGGATGAGCGCGAGTCAAGCGATCGATTTCTGCGGCGAGTTGAGCGAGGCGGGGATCGACCATTTGATCGTTTCGCTCAGCCGAGTCGACGAGATCACGCCCATTGAAATTATGGGCAAGGAAGTGATTCCAGCCGTCGCGGACTTGTGCCAGTACTAAAGAGCGGCGTGAGGCTCGAGCCTTCCCAAAAGAGAGGACCCTCTCTCTTACCTTTTCCCGCGAGTGGGAGAGGGCAGGACGAAATCCAAAAAGCATGAAACGAATCGTTCTATGCTTCGATGGCACGTGGAGCAAACCGGCCGATGAAAATCTTCCGGCCGTCCAGCAAGTCGAAACCAATGTTTGTAGATTCTATGAGTCGGTGCAGGACACGGCATCCGGCGGCATCAAGCAGCTGAAGTGGTACGACGCAGGCATAGGAACGTCACGGCATAACGAATATATAGGCGGGGCATTCGGGGTCGGATTGGAAACCAACATTATTCAGGGTTACAAATTCCTCGCCGAGACCTACGAAGACGGAGACCATGTTTACGTCCTGGGCTTTAGCCGTGGTGCGTACACGGCTAGAAGTTTGGTGGGCATGATCCGCAACTGTGGTTTAATTCAGCCGAAGCAGCTGCCGCTTAGACTCGGAATTGCCTACGGAATTTACCGCGCCCGCGACGACGGACCCGATTCGATTACGGCCAGGCTCTTTCGCTCGTCGTTTTCCCGACAGATCTCTATCAAGTTTATCGGCGTGTGGGACACAGTGGGCGCGCTGGGGATCCCGCTCGGAATCATAAAGGACTTCAATATAAAATTTTATGAATTCCATGACACACAACTGAGCCACATCGTCGAGAACGCGCATCACGCCATTGCCGTTGATGAGCATCGTATAGATTATGATGTATGCCTGTGGGAGCCCAGTGAAAAACCGCAGCAGGCGATTGAACAGCGGTGGTTTATCGGTGCTCACTGCGATGTCGGCGGCGGTTACCCGGACCGGAGATTATCGGACGTCAGTTTGCGCTGGATGCAGGACAAGGCCGGGGCGTTAGGGCTGGAACTATGTCCTGTCGAGGTCGGGGAAACCAACTATCTCGGCGCATTCACTGATTCCTATTTGGAGTTTTTGAAGGGTTTATACGCGAAGAAAAATCCCAGGCATTATCGTTCCATTGGTACGACCAGGTTCGGCAACGAGATTATCGATGATTCGGTACAGAAACGGCGTACCCAGGATCCTACGTACGAGCCGCAAAACGACGGCCTGCCGAAGTTAACTCGCCCTTGAGTCTCGCGTCGCAGCACTTGGTTTCCGTTTCGAACGCGAGCCGCGAACCCGCGACGAAGACCACGGGACTCAAACAATCCGGGTGAGCTGCCATGCGCATTCTAATTTACGGTTTTGGTCCGTACCGGCACTACAACGAAAATGTCACGGAGCAAATCGTGCGACGGCTCCCGGGGCGGCGGTGGTTAAAAAAACTGATCTTCCCGGTCAGATTTCACAAAGGCCAGTTCATTAGGGCGATCAAGCAGCATCAACCTGATGTTATCCTGGGCTTGGGGCAGTGTTCGAGGGGCCGCCATTTGCGAGTCGAGAGGCGGGCGGTAAACAAACGACGTGAATACAGGGGTGAAAAACCAAGGCCGATTGTTTCGACCGGCGCTCGAAAGCTGTTCACCAACCTCGACCTGAAGCTCAGGGGACAAACGACGTCATCAGTCGATGCGGGGGAATACGTCTGCAACTATTCCATGTACGTCGTGCTCCATTTCGTCAAGCGCCGGCGGAGTCCAGCCCGCTTTGGCTTCATCCACGTTCCGCACGACTATCCACCCTCCAAAGCGGCTCGTCTTTTATTGGCGACACTTGAAAAAATAAAATCCGCCCGCTGAACTCCCCAAATAGTTCATTTTTTTAACAACCGCTTGGCATCGGATGCACCCCTCCTTCGTCCTCCCCCGCGCCGCGCGGATTCGCCGCTACTTTACAAACGGCTGGGCGATGCTTAAATTGACTGCCCATTTTTACTTGTGAAGGAGATCTCAATGAAGCGAGCTCTTCGGCTCGTATCCAATCAAAACGCGCCAAACGCCTCGGCGCGAGCGGCGACTCCCCCGGATGACAGTTTACTCGACGCCTATTCGGCGGCGGTCACCGCGGCGGCGGAGAGAGTCAGTCCGGCAGTGGTCAACGTTGAGGTGAGAGAAACGGGCAATCAGCGAGTGGCGATCCCCTCCGGCCGCCCTGCAGAAGTGCGCGGCAGCGGGTCAGGGTTTGTCTTCACGCCGGACGGTTTCATTCTGACGAACAGCCACGTCGTCCACCGGGCGACGAAGCTTGGAGTTGCGCTCTCGGATGGACGGAGCTTCGATGCCAACCTCATCGGTGAAGATCCGGACACGGATCTCGCGGTGCTCCGCGTGAACGCGGACGGACTCCTCCCCGCATCCCTGGGGGACTCAAAATCCATTCGCGTCGGCCAGTTAGTTGTGGCGATCGGAAATCCTTACGGTTTTCAGTGCACCGTGACCGCCGGAGTGGTCAGCGCGCTTGGCCGCTCGCTTCGATCACGTTCGGGACGACTGATCGATGATGTCGTACAAACCGATGCGGCGCTCAATCCGGGCAACTCCGGTGGACCGCTGGTCACCTCACGCGGCGAAGTGATCGGCGTCAATACCGCCGTGATCCTGCCGGCCCAAGGCCTATGCTTCGCGATCGCGATCAACACGGCCAAACATGTCGCGGGCCTGCTCATCAGGAACGGCAAAATCCGCCGAGCGCATATCGGCGTGGCGGGACAAAACATCCTGCTTCCTCGCCGCCTCGTGCTTGTGCACAATCTTACCGTGGCGAGCGGAATCCGGGTAATTTCGCTGGAACCCGACGGCCCCGCCCACCGCGGTGGACTAAGGGCCGGTGACATTATTGTGGGTTATGGAGACCATCCCGTGGCGAGTATCGACGATCTGCACAGACTCCTAACCGAAGAGCAGGTAGGCCTAAAGGGTGAACTGACTCTTCTCCGCGACGGTGAAAAAATAGTCGTTACAGTTATGCCGGAGGAATCCGCGCAAATAGCGCGGTGAATCCGGTGCCGCCGCTTACATCAACCGGGAGCTTGTGAAATTGGCGCCGTCGTGACACAAAGAAAACCTAATGCCGTTTTCTAGACTCGGGCTTTCGCCCAAAGTGCTCGATGGCGCTCACGCCGCGGGTTACACCGATCCCACTCCGATTCAACTGCGCGCGATTCCGGTCGTGATGTCGGGACGTGATGTCATCGGTGCGGCTCAGACGGGCACCGGCAAAACTGCCGCGTTCGCTTTGCCAATCCTCTCCCGCCTCGGCCAACACGGCGCGCTGCGCGCGCTCGTGCTCGAACCCACCCGCGAACTTGCCGCTCAGGTGGAGACCGCCATCCGTGACTACGGGCGTTTCACGAATCTTCGCACTGCGGTTTTGTTCGGCGGCACGGGGTACGGGCGGCAGGATCAAATGCTCCGCCAGGGCGTGGACATCCTCATTGCGACTCCGGGCCGGTTGCTCGACCAGATGAAGCGCGGCATGGTTCGGCTCAACGAGATTGAAATTCTTGTTCTCGATGAAGCGGACCGGATGCTGGACATGGGTTTTTTGCCCGACGTGCGGCGCGTTATCGAACGCTGCCCGCGCGCGCGCCAGACGATGCTCTTTTCGGCGACTCTTCCTCCCGAGATCGAGCAGCTCTGCCAATGGGCCTTGCGCAAGCCCGAAACCGTCGAGATCGGCCTGCGCCGCTCGCCCGCGGCGACGGTCACGCATGCCCTGTATCCTGTGGCTAGCGACCAGAAGCAAGCCCTGCTTGAGGAAATTTTGAAGCGCACCGATTTTGATCAGGTGCTGATCTTCTGTCGCACGAAACACGGCGCCGACCGGGTCGCGCGCAAACTCTATCAACAAGGACACACCGTGGCGGTGCTCCACTCCAATCGCACCCAGCGCCAGCGCGAGGAGGCGCTCAACGGTTTTCGGAACGGGCGCTACGAAGTTATGGTGGCGACCGACATAGCGGCTCGGGGACTCGACATCGAGGCTATCAGCCACGTCATCAACTTCGACGTGCCGCACCATCCAGAGGACTATGTTCATCGCATCGGCCGCACCGGCCGAGCGTTGAGCGTAGGCGACGCCTTTACCATCATGACTGGCGAGGATATACAGGAAGTTGGAGCCGTTGAGCGGTTCATCGGTCAGAAAATTCCGCGCGTAAAGCTGGAAGGCTTTGAGTATAAATACACGCGCCTGTTAGAGAAGAACCCTACGCCGGCTTTAGGCGCTCGGCGTCCACGCGGTCGGTGGTCTTATGGTTACGGCAGCCGCCGTCGGTGAGTCTCAGATCGCGAAATACGGAATTATTCACCCTCGGCTTCCGCCGCTGCCTTGAGGCGCCGCTTGCGCACTGCGTCCGCCAACACATCGAGCAGCGCGCGGCTGTCTTCCCAACCGACACAAGCGTCGGTGATGCTCAGGCCGTAGACCAGTTCCTTGCCCGGCAACAAATCCTGGCGGCCCGCCTTGAGGTGGCTTTCGAGCATTACGCCAAAGACACGCGCTTCGCCTTCGGCAATCTGGATGGCTACCTCACGCCCCACGTCGATTTGCTTTGCCGGCTCTTTAGTACTGTTGCCATGGCTGAAATCGATCATAATGCGCGCGGGGATACCCGCGGCGGCCAGGCTCTTGGCCGCCACGTCCACGCTCCCGGCATCGTAATTCGGCCGGTTGCCGCCGCGTAAAATTATATGGCAATCCTCATTTCCAGTCGTCGATACGATCGCCGAATGGCCACCCTTCGTGACCGAAAGAAAATGATGTGGCGCCTGCGCCGCGCGAATGGCATCGAGCGCGATTCGCACATTTCCGTCAGTGCCGTTTTTGAAGCCGACCGGACACGAAAGGCCCGACGCAAGCTCGCGGTGAACCTGGCTCTCCGTTGTGCGGGCGCCGATGGCGCCCCAGGACACCAGGTCGGCGATGTACTGTGGTGTGATCATGTCCAGGAACTCCGAGCCGGCAGGCAGCCCCATTTCGTTCAGTTCGAGCAGGAGTTGGCGCGCAATGCGCAGGCCTTCGTTGATGCGGAAGCTACCGTCGAGGTGTGGATCATTAATCAGCCCCTTCCAGCCGACCGTAGTGCGGGGTTTCTCAAAATAAACGCGCATGACGAGCAATAGATCGCCGCCCAGTTGGTCTTTTGCCTCTTTCAGTTTGCCCGCGTATTCGTTCGCCGCTTTCACGTCATGAATCGAGCAGGGTCCCATGATAACGAGCAGGCGATCGTCGGCGCCGTGCAAAATGCGGTGAATGGCTTGTCGCGTCTCGTAGACGACTTGCGCGGCTCTTCGAGTGATCGGAAACTCGCGCAGCAGGTGCGCAGGCGGCGACAATTCCTTTATTTCCTTGATGCGCAGATCGTCGGTTCGGTATTCCATTTTGAGGTCCTGGCAGAAGTGGGCCGATTATAGCCGAAAATCCGGACAAATCTAAACGGTGCCGAATTTGAACCTCGAACCCCCTTTTTGTTCCTTGTTGCCGTTTCGGCAGACCTAAAACTCTGGACAGGCTGGTCAAAAAGGTTTCAGCTACGAGGCGCGCGAGAAATCGATGAGCGGAGGCGTACCTATGAGTACGTTGTAACGAGGCGATTGAGCGCAACGAAGTAGATGAGGCTTTTTCACCAGCCTGTTGAAACTTGAAACAAGAAACTAGAAACTACTAACTATCGGGATGCTGAGGCGCAGCAAGAAAATCTTCGGGCTGACAGTAAGACTGGGAGTGCCGCTCTGTGTATTGTCCGGCTGCGTGGCGTATAACTTTTCAAGCGAGTTTTTACCCCTACCAGAAAATCAAGCCAAGGCGATGTTCCAAAATCTCACGATTGGAATCGAACCCGCGCCTGACAAATCGCAGTCGTACAACCTCGAAAAATTCGTCGACGATCTAAGAAAGAGCGGTCTTTTCAAAAGCGTCCGCTATTTAGAGAAGCGCTCCGCCGCGGACCTGGTCTTGAGTTCCTTTGCCTACAAAGGCGACGACCCTTACCGGGCTTGCCTCCTGGGGTTCGAGGGCCAGATAGCGACGATCGCTACCATCGGACTCGTTCCGCAGATCTGTAAATCAGAGTATCAAATCTCGTTTTTTCTCCATGCGCCGAAAAACCAGCAGAAGAAAAAGCCGATCGCGTTCAGTTATCAGACGCGCAGCATCGTGGGGTGGGCCGCACTGTTTTACGCACCTTCACCCGGGTGGAGCTTCAAACCAGAGAAAGAGCAGTACTCCGAGTTGTTGAAAGCGGTGTTCTACAAAGAGGCGGATGATATTTTGCGGCTTTTGCAGTAGCCGGTTCGAGCCCGGGGTTTCGAGTCCCCGGTTTAGGAAACGGGAGAGCCAAAATGGCTCCTGAACCCTTTGCCGAACTCGGAGGGTTCGAACCGTAGGTTGACGAGTATCCGTTCAAGATCATCGAGATTCACAGGCTTGGTCATATGAATATCAAACCCCGCCTCCAAGGCGCGGCGCTGGTCCTCGTCCTGTCCGTAACCCGTTACAGCGATCAGGCAAGCGCCATGCAACCGAGGCTCGCGTCTCAACGCCCGGGCCACTTCGTAGCCGTCCAATCCGGGCAGGCCGATATCGCAAAGCACCACTTCGGGCAGTGACCGCCGCGCCGCTTCGATGCCCTCAGGACCTGCGTACGCCACTTCCACGGTATGGCCGATCTCCGTCAGAAACATCCGCAGGCTTCGGGCGGCCACCGGATTATCTTCAATAATAAGGATACGGCGGAACTCAACGCGCTCTTGAACCGTTTCGGCCGGGTGGGGCTGTTCCGTCGGTTCGGGCTCGAGAGGCAGGCGGATGGTTATCTCCGAGCCCCGTCCGGAACCCTCGCTGCATGCCTGCACTTTACCGCCGTGCAGCTCAACCAATCCTTTCACCAGCGCCAGTCCCAAGCCTAATCCGCCGCGGCTCCGGTCGATGGTACGGTCCGCCTGGCTGAATGGCTCGAAGGCGTGCGCCAGAATCTCCGGCTCCATCCCGACGCCCGTGTCGCTGACGCTCAAGACGGCGGTTTCTCCATTCGCCGTCTCGGTCAACCGCACGCCTATTTTGCCGCCGGCATCAGTGAACTTGTTGGCGTTGTGCAGCAGGTTGCCGACTGCTTGCGCCACGCGAGTGCGATCACCCATGATCCATAACGGGCGGCTCGGCACCACGACTGTCATCTGCAGACCGCTCGTCTCGATGGCGGTCCGATAATCCTCTGCCATGTCCCGCACGATGGCGGTGAAGTCGCACAGTTTTTTGTTGAGCTGAATGCGCCCTCGGGCGATGCGCGATACATCCAACAGGTCGTCCATTAGCTGAGCCATATGTTCCACCTGTCGCTCGATCATCTCCCGCAGTTCTGTCAAGTTTGAGTCAGACGGCGCTTTCTTCCGCAAAAGCTGCACGGCGGTGCTGATGACTCCCAACGGATTGCGTAGCTCATGCCCGAGCATCGCCAGGAACTGGTCCTTACGACGATCCGCCTCGCGCAACCCCTCCTCCGCGCGCTTGCGCTCCATGAATTGTCCAAGCTGGCTACCGATAGTCACGAGTATCTGAAGAAAATCCTCGTCCGGCTCTCTAACTTGCCGGCTGAAACATTCGACAACGCCAAGAACGTCTGCGCCGAGTTTAATCGGAAAGCAAAAACCTGCGTGCAGCCCCTCCTTGCTCGCAGCCGTCGCTCTCATGAAGTTGCGGTCCTGAGTCACATCCGAAATCCACATCGGGCGGCCGCTGCGCCAGACTCGCCCAACCAAACCGGTTCCAGGAGCGAAGCGGGCTTTCCTGGTGGCGGCCGCGAACTCCGGTACGTCTATAGAGGGAAGATGCCACACTTCCACGCAAGTGATTCGATTGGCCCTGCGATCGACGTCCCATATGGCGCCCACTTCCCAGCCGGCGATTTCACAGAAAACCTGAACGATCTTCGGCGCGGCTTCCCGCAGGGCCGGAGACTCGGCCAGGATGAAATTCATGGCCGCGTGAAGGTTCTGAAGTTGCTCGGACCGCTTCCTCTGGGTGATATCGATATTGACGCCAAGCATACGGCGCGCCGCGCCGCTTTCGTCGGCAAAGACCCGCGCTTGACTCGCCACCCAACGCACTGCGCCGTCGGGCCGAATGATGCGAAATTCCAAATTGATCGGAGCCAGCGTTTCCGCGGCATGGCGGACCCAAGCCTCGACCGTGGCGATATCATCCGGATGCACGCGTTTTGCCCACTCCTCGTGCTTGCCTCTGAAGCTGCCGGGCGCCAGCCCGTAAAGTTTTTCCTGGGAGGCGGACCACTTGATTTCGTTGGTGACGAGGTCTCGTTCAAAACTGCCGATGTTCGCGGCTTCCTGAGACAACTCCAGGCGCTCCGTCACCTGACGCAAAGCTGCTTCCACGCGGTCGCGTTCCTCGGACCGCTGTCCGATGAGACGAACGGCCGTCAAAAAGGACTCTCTGAGGTCTCGAACTTCGGTAATCGGACTGGGTGCATAATTCGCGGCCGGTGCCGGTGCCGGCGGTTCGTCACCCAGCCCCAACTTTTTGGCCATGCCGGCCAGGGCATGGATCGATCCGGCGGTCCTGCTACTCAGGTACCAGGCAATTCCGAGACCTAACGCCAGGAAGGCGATGCCAAAAAAGCTGACATACAGAAGCGAGGCGCGAAGCGTCGCTTCGACCGCGGCCGCTGGAATGCCCAACGCCACGGTCCAGCCGCTAAATGGAGAGCGATTGTAAGGGGTGTAAACTGTCCAACCTTCGATGGTGTTCCCATGGAACCACCCCTCCGGTGCACGGTCGAGCGCCGCGCGCAGGCTCTCCGAAGCGACTTCGCCCACGTTGCGCTTGGGGTCTACCGTGCGAGCGACGAAGCGTTTGTTGCCGTCGAGAACCACCCCGATCCAATCCGGCGGCAGTTTCTGGGCCAAAAGCAGCTCGGTGATCGACTGAGGATCGACCACAGCGGTCAGGACATATTTGATGACGCCATTGCGTATGACCGGCACCCGCACCGCGAAGGCGTATCGTTTTCCCAGGCCTTGCGACAGTGGGCCCACTGTCGGTTTTCCCGTCCGCAGCACTTGATCGAGGCTTTCTTTTTCCGCAACCATCGGAAGATCCGCGCCAAAAGGACGGCCGAGATTGACCACCTGCTGACCCGTGGGAGCTGCCAGTATGATCGTGAACCAGCCCGGCTGACTTTTGATGACGCGAGCCGCCTCGTCATAGAAAGCGCGCAGGTTGTCTTCATCAAAGTGGATGGAGGTAGCGAGAGCTTCGAGCGTTGCGATCGACCTCCAGAGCTCCAAATCCACTGTCGTCAACAGCGCGCGCGTGCGTTCGGTGGCGCCGCGCTGGAAAGTAGCCCGCTCCTCCCGCGCAAAGAGAAAAATCATGCCGATCGAGAACACGAGTAGCGGGATTGTTGTGACGAGGACGAGAAAGATCAGGTTGAAACGGAGAGAGACGGGGCGCTGCAGCCTCAATTGGAGCAAGCGAATTTTAGGCGGCATGTTTCAGTCCGACCCTTTCGCAGGCTTTGCCCGCGAAACGGCGACCAACAGCCATTTGTATCACGCCTGTGAGGCTTACTTCAATTAAAATTTTGCGCCGTCTGGCCTAACTCGAGCGGAACCGAGACTTTGAAGGTTGTGCCTCTTCCCGGCGTGCTCTCATATTCAATCGTACCTCGGTGCTCGCTGACGATTTGTTGCACGATGGGAAGGCCAAGACCGGTGCCGTCCGGCTTGGTGGTTCTGAAGAGCTGAAAGATATCCTCTCCTGCGGGTATTCCGACCCCGGTGTCGCTGATCTCTAAGACGATGCTGTCGTGGAACCGATAACACTTGCACGTCAGAGTTCCCCCATTCGGCATCGCTTCGATAGCGTTCTTTCCAAGATTCAGAATTACCTGTTTCATTTTTTCTTTGTCGACCCGTATGCGAGGTAAGTCTTTAGCGAATTGAAGCTCGAGCGTGACCCCCGAGGCGATGTGACCGCGCGTGACCGTAGCCAACGCTTCTTGGCCGATCTGCCGCAGATCCACGGGCTCAATACTGAGGCGCTGTGGACGCGCAAACGAACGATAGTCCTTCAGCAGGGAATTTAGCCGTTGTATTTCACGATGCGCCGTTTCAATCGAGTCATAGATAAGCGGATCGTGATTATTCGATCTGTCGAGAAGCGACTTCGCAATCTCCAGGCCGGTGGCGAGACCATTGAGAGGGTTTGCAATCTCGTGAGCAAACACGGCAGCCGTCGTTCCGAGCGTTGCCAGCCGCTCTTTTTCCCGCAATCGCGCCTCGATTTCCCTGCGTTCCGTAACATCTCGAATAGCGCCCGTGACGAGCGTCCCCTGGTCTGTTTGAATCGGGCTCAAACTAATCTCGACGGGAAATTCCGTGCCATCTTTGCGGAGCGCGTAGAGCTCCATTCCGGCCCCCATCGGACGGAGCCGCAGGTTTTGCCAATACGCCGCGCGATGTTCTACGTGCCGCGCACCAAAACGTTGGGGAATCAGGATCTCTACCGGTTTTCCAATCAGCTCTTCTCGGTCATAGCCGAAGAGCTTTTCAGTTTGACTGTTGATCAGGGCGATCCGCCCCTCATCGTTCACGATCACCATCGCGTCGGGAGCAGATTCTAAAAGGCTTCTGAATTTCTGTTCCTCGGTTCTTTTCGCCGAAATGTCACGGACAATTTTGGAATAGCCGTACAGATGGCCGGCCGTATCACGCAAGGCGGTGACAAGCACGTTGGCCCAGAATTTCGAACCGTCTTTTCGTACCCGCAGGCTTTCAGCCGCGTATTGTCCTGCCGCGGCAGCGACGGCTAAAACCTGGCTCGGCTTGCCGGCCTCGATATCTTCCGGCGGGAAGAAGCACGAGAAATTCTTTCCGATGATCTCCTCGGACTTGTAACCTTTGATGCGCTCCGCGCCCGTATTCCACGTGGCTACGAGGCCGTTCGGGTCCAAGATATAAATGGCGTAGTCTTGAACGCCCTCCACGAGCAGCCGGAACCGTTCTTCGCTCAGTTTGAGTTTCTCTACCGCGTCGTCGCGTTCGGCGATTTGCCTTTTCAGTTCACCAAACATAGAACTTCTCCCGAATAAAGGCTGTCAGAATGCGGAATTGGCGAAACCGGACCCTTCGTAGCCTTTTTGTCACGCCCTCTTTCGCGGGGCAATTTATCGCCCGGTCTCGATACTGGAAAGCAGATTGCTCAAGGACAGCGGTTTTTCAATGTAAATCGCGCCCAGACGTTTGGCTTCGGATAGGACTTCGTCGGAACCGAAAGCGGTGATGAGAACCAGCCGCTTACCCGGGGCTTTTACGCTCTGATGTCTCAGAACGTCTATACCGTTGACCTTTCCGGGCAGCCGAAAATCGGAGATCACAATATCAAAGCACCCTTGGGCTATCAGGTCCACGGCAGCTTCCCCGGTATCGGCCTGAGAAACTTTATATGCCGCCATCTGGAGGAAAATCGCTATATTGCGGCGCGAGATAGCCTCGTCTTCAACGATGAGAACGCTGCACGACACGAAAGTACAATACTCATGAATTTTTCTAAAGCAAGAGAATCCCTTTTTCTCCACGATCTCTGCGATCTCCGCGGTGAAATCCCCCCTCTTTTTTTTCCCGGTTCGACGGGGGAGACTTAGGGAGGGGGTCTTTAATTGATTTGTTTTGGCTCTGATTCGAGGGGATCTACGATCTTTCGAGAATTCGACTTGCCTATGAAAGCCTCCAGTTTGTTCAGATCGATCGGTTTCATAAGGTGCGTGTCAAATCCCGCCTCCAGCGCCCGCTGCGCGTCCTCCGACCGCCCATACCCGGTAACAGCGATGAGGTACGCTTGCTTCACATCCGGGTCTTGCCGGACCGCCCGCGCGACCCCATAGCCGTCCAATCCGGGCAGGCCGATGTCGCACAGGACCACTTCGGGCTTAAAACGTCGCGCCGCTTGGATTCCTTCAGGCCCGGTTTGAGCGACTTCAACAGTGTGGCCGTTTTCCGTAAAGAACTTCTCGAGGTTTCCGGCTTCTGCCAAGTTATCCTCGACGATTAGAATTCGGCAGGGGGCAGTACCAGGGCGGTCGGGCGCCGTGACCCTCTCGACAGAGGCGCCGGGAGCACTGCCGAGGGGGAGCCGGACCGTGAACTCAGAGCCTTCCCCCCGCCCTTCACTCGAGCCTTCCACCGTCCCGCCATGTAGTTCGACCAACCCCTTGACCAACGCCAACCCGAGCCCCAAGCCGCCGCGGCTTCGCTCGATACTGCATTCGGCCTGGACAAAAGGCTCGAAGAGTCCGGTTACCAGATGCGGCTCGATTCCTATGCCGGTATCCCGCACGGTCAAAACGGCGACTTTGGCGTCGGTGTTTTCAGCTAACCTTACGGTCACGTACCCGCCGGGTTCGGTGAACTTGATGGCGTTGTGAAGGAGGTTGCCGGCGATCTGGGCCACCCTCGTTCGATCGGCGGTCGCCCAGACCGGCCGGTCCGGCAAGTCCAAAACCAAATGCAAGTCGGCTTCCTCGAGCTGAACACGGTAATCTTCTAATGTGGTGCTGACGATTCCAGTAAGATTGCAAGGCTTTTTATCAAGCAGGATCTTTCCACGCGAGATGCGCGACACATCGAGCAGATCGTCAATCAGCCGCGCAATGTGTTCGACCTGCCGTTCGATCGTGTCCCGCAGCTCCTGTAACACGGGTTCGGGCGGTCCTTTTCTCCGCAGCAACTGCACGCTCGTGCTGATCACGCCCAGAGGATTACGCAGCTCGTGACCGAGAGTGGCGAGAAACTCATCCTTCGTGCGGTTCACCTTCTCAGCCTCGGCGCGTGACTGCTCAGCCATTGCGAGCAGTTCCTCCCGCTCGGTTTCGAGTTGTTTCTGCTTTGTTATATCCCGCGAGTACCCGATAACGCTCCGGACACGGCGATCCGCCGTTCTTTCAAAAACTGTCGCGCGCACATGGAACCAGCGGTGCGTTCCGTCCACGTGCACTCCCCGCTGTTGCCATTCCAGCACCTCGCCCTCCAGGCTTGTCTCAAAGCGCCGGTATTGCTCGCGCACGTGCGCAAGATCGTCCGGGTGCACAAACAGGTCGGTTGGATCAGCTTCGAGACGTTCAACCTCCGCCACCGTGCGCCCCAGTTGCTCTTCGACTCGCGGATTGGCGTACAGAATCCTCCGGTCGATCAGATCGTAGACGAAAAGAAAGTCGGGAGTAGTGGCGGCGATGCGCTCGAACTGCTCGCGAGTATGCGCGACGGCTTCCGTGTGGGAGCGAAGCGACTTCGTACGAAGAAGCTTAAGCAGTGCTAGGCGAAATTTAGAGAGCATATTGTTCCTTCGGGAGCTCGGCTCTACGCATACCACGAAGAACAAACTGGCTCAGGCATTCGTCTTCTTGCATCAGGCGACTTACCCCTACCGCAAAAGGGTGCGCCAGATCTGTCAGCTAGGTGACAATTACAACAATGATGAAGCCCAAGTAGGAGCCGATTCAGCAACAGATCACGCACGCTGGACGCTTGTCAATTAGAATCATAACCTCCTTATCTCAATGTTTCACGCCCTACGACGGCCAATAAAAATGCGGACAAGACCAGCAGCGGCGCATACGCCAGGAATGGAACGCCGGGGTTGAAAGTGTCGGCGAGAAATCCTCCAAGGAGCGGCGCGCCGACGCCGCCAATCTCCGCAATCGTGCGCCGCGCGGCCTGCAGGCGCCCGCGCGCGCTCGGCGGTGAGACGTCGTACGTCGAAGTTGCCAACGACCCCAGCGAGAGCCCGTTCGCGATGCCGAGAAAAGCGAGGATCACCGCCAGCTGAAAAAAACTACTCGCGAAGGGAATGAGTAGAAACGCGAGAGCCGGAATCCCGGTGCTGGGAACGGTCGCCCACTTCCTGCCTACTTTGTCGATGATGAACCCGGCGGGCAAGACCATGGCGAAAACAGTAAAGCCGGAAATCGCAAATAGCAGACCCACTTCTTTCGGCGGCAGGCCGAGCGAGCTTGCATAAAGCGGCAGCATGCTTTGCGTCGTCACGCGATGAACGAAGCTGGTGAAGGTGGCAAAGATAAGGACGACGTAAGTAGCCCGGAGATCCGGATGAATCTGATGAAAGAGATCCTTCAGGCCTCCCAGCCGATCTTTCAATGCCCCCGGTTTCCACCCCTTTGGAAATGGCGATGCGGGGCCGTAGGGGCGAGCGGCCGCTCGCCCGAGGCGGTGAGAAGGCCCGGAATGCCGAGCCGAAAACCCGATAAAAACCGAGATCGCCGCCCCGACGGAGTAGGTGATAAACACCAGTCTGAACCCCACAGTTTCAGTCAATAGCCCCCCGAGCAGCGGACCGAGGGCCAGCCCGATGTTGTTCACGCCATGAAAACCGCTGAGGACCCGACCGCGTTGATCCGGACGGGCGAGATCGATGCCCGCCACTTCCCGCGCGATCACCCACACGCTCTCGGCAACTCCAATGACGAACACCAAAGCAAGGATCGATGCGAACCACGGCATGCTCGCGGCCAGCAGCCCTGCGGCAGAGGCCAACGCCGGGCCGGCTATCATCGCCGAGCGCGTGCCCATACGATCGAGCACGACACCGCTCAGCGGCAAGCCGGCAAATCGTCCGAGCGCCAAAGCGGTGATTGTCTGCGCCGCCGTGCCGGCGGAAATGCCGAAAGATTGCGCCAATACCGGAACCGCCGGAATGATCATCGACCACATCCCCGCTAATAAGGTGCTCGTGTAAAGCGTAATCAGCCCGCGGGCAGTAAAATCTAATTTTACCGAAATCATAACAAAGTAGTTTCAGGTTTCTGGTTTCAAGTTCCGCTCCCAACCATGAAATCAGAAACCGCCCGAGGGCTTCGGACGGATCCGTCCTTCGGCGGAACCTGAAACCATAAAAAGATTTTGTCTTGTTCCCAGGTCTTTTTTGCTCTGGTGCTTCGCGGCAGTTTTGAAACCCCTTTTTAACTCTTCCCCCTCTTTCATCTCCCCCCCGGTGTACGGGGGGAAAAAGAGAGGGGGGCCGCGACGGGCGAAGAGGGGGGACAACGTGAAACCAGAAACCTAAAACCAAAAACAGATTTTATCAGAACTCGGCGTTTCCCGGGGTGCGCGGGAAGGGAATCACGTCGCGGATGTTTTTGAGGCCGGTGAGATACATCATCATCCGCTCCAGTCCGAGGCCGAAGCCGGAGTGGGGAACGGACC
>DASTOD010000553.1:0-4516 GCA_035762645.1 Binatia bacterium
AAATGAAATCCGCCAAGTCGCGATCGGTTACGTAAAGAGAATAATGGATACCGCTTTGATGGCAGAAGCTGCGGATTTCGAGGTTGTGCTGCGCCAGCCGGGCTTGATACTCGCGGCGAGTAGCAGCGTCCCATGGGAAATTGATCTGACCTAGACTTTCGCTGTCCACCAGTTGCAAGCTTCCGGTCGGGAAGGCGGGATCCACTTCCGGTCGCGCCAACACCTGGATGGCCGCGATATCGAGGTTAAAAGCGCGCAACAGATCGAGCCCTTGTTGGTACGCGTGGGCAGGCATCAGAAAATCAGAGATAAAGATTGCCTTTCCCGGCCGGCGAAGCTTTTTCAAATGTTGTCCCAAACTCTGCGCCACTTCAAGCCGCCCGGCGGGAGACACCGACGCCGCGAAGTTGACGCAGTCGACCATGCGCCGGCGGCCGCGGTAGAAAGGCGAAGCGGGATTGTTGGACGGCTCGTGGAGCATATGGAGCTTCACGTGGTCGTGGTTGGCCAGCACGACGTAGGCAAGCGCGAGAGCGACATGGCCCGCCGCGGAAAATTTCTCCTGCAGGGATGGGAACGCCATGGAAGCGCTGGCATCGATAAAGATATACACGAAGAGGTCGACTTCCTCCCGGAAAACCTTGACGTAGAGCCGGTCCGTGCGTGCGTATATGCCCCAGTCGAGATAGCGGAGGTCGTCGCCGGGCGAGTATCTGCGGTAATCGGCAAATTCCAGACTCGTGCCGCGCCGCGGCGATGAGTAACTGCCCATGTGGCTGCCCAAGAATTCTCTTCGCGTGCGCAGCCTCAGGGTTTCGAGCTGGGTCAGAAACTCCGGCGTAAAGGGTTGGGGCAGCATAGTCTAGCTAAGACCTCGCCTATGGCCGATAGCTTGTGGCATATAGTCCGGACCATACGCCATAAGCCATATGCTATAAGCCAAGTGAGAGCGAGGCGATTGAGCGCAACAAAGCAAATGAGCCTTTTTCAACAGCCGATTACGCATAGGAGATCGGGTCGGTAAGACCCGCCTCGTTGAATCCTTTGCGTCTGAGTTGGCAACTATCGCAGAGACCGCAGGCTCGGCCGTCGCTCAGCGGATCATAGCAGCTCCAGGTGAGCGCATAGTCCAGTCCCAGCTCGAGACCTCGCTTGATGATTTCGGCTTTCGTCATACGAATCAACGGCGCATGAATCTTGAGGCGGCTTCGGCCTTCCACTCCCGCCCTGGTGGCGAGATTCGCCATCTGCTCGAAGGCGAGTATATACTCCTCGCGGCAATCGGGATAGCCGCTGTAGTCGAGCTGATTGGCGCCGAAGAAAATGTCCTCGGCTTCGATCCGTTCGGCTAGGGCCAGCGCAAACGAAAGAAAAATGGTATTCCGGGCCGGAACATAAGTCACCGGAATGCCGCGAGTCATTTCGCCGGCGCTTCGACCCTTGGGAACGTCGATGTGATCGGTCAAAGCGGAACCGCCGATCGCCCGGAGGTCGAAAACGATGATGCGGTGCGACCTCGCGGCCAGGAAGGCAGCCACCCTTTTTGCCGCCTCGAGCTCACGCTCGTGGCGCTGGCCATAGCGGAAGCTCAGAGCATGCAGCTCGTAGCCTGCTTTTTTAGCTATCGCCGCCGCGGTAGCGGAATCGACCCCGCCGCTAAGGAGAACGACGGCATTTTTTCCAGCCATCTCGCTACCGGATCTTGGTGCCTTCCATGGGATAACGCTTTTCGTGCCAGCCGGGGAGGCCCTCGTCGAGAACCTTCATGTTGCGGTAGCCTTGTTCGTGCAGAATGCCATAGGCCAAACTGGCCAGGTGATGCGGGCACGCTCAATATAAAACGACGAGGCGGTCTTTCGGGATGCTTTGCACATAGGCCTGGAACTCGCCGAGCGGCGCCGAAACGGCGCCGAGGATATGCCCCTCACGGAATTCTTCGGCCGTGCGCACGTCGATAATGAGCGGCTTCTTTCCTGCCCTAACTTCCTGCACGACCTGATCGATGGAAATAAATGACGGCTTTACTTCCTGCGCCAGCGACTGCTGAGCAAATTGAGGATACTTGGACGGGTCGGCGGGCGCGGAACCATACGTAAAGAGAATCGCCGGCACGAGCGCGATCGAAGCGAGAAAAATTCCGCCAGCCGATAGGAGTGGTTTCATGGTTTGCCTCCCTGAGTATTATATTTGCTGTATTGCGCCAGGGCATCCAGCGACTGCGTGCCGCTATAGCGATTGCCATGGATGATCCACGTCGGATAGCTGTCGATGTTTTTCTCCTTGCATGCCGGTGCTTGAGGGGCCTTGGGGCCGCCCGGGCTGCATTCGACGTACGGCACGCGGCTCGCCGACGCGCCGAACAGCTCTTTTTGGTCAGAACAGTGGGGACACCAGGACGCGCCGTAGAACTTAGCGTCGGTCCGAGTGAGGTGCTCCGCCAAGCCTCGAATCCATGGATCTTCCGGCCCGCCGCCGGTTTTTCCCCAGTATCCGGCGTAATGGAGATGCAGCGCCACTATGATCACAAGCGCACTGCCAACACTCTTTGCCAGCCATGGTCCCCAGGAAAATTGCGCTAGATTGACCGGCCGCTGAAAGACCAGCGTGATAAAAATCGCCGCCATGAGTCCCAGAGAGGTCAGACAATAAGGACAAGCCGACTGGAGTTCGAAAAACGAAACAGAGGTCAGATAGAGGCTGTATAGGAGCCCAAACACGGCGACGATCCAGGCGAACTTCCATTGGTTATCTCTGCGTTTGTTCCAGGCGATGGCGGCGAGCAGAGCGTAAGTCAACAATCCCCACAAAGACGTCGGCAGGCCGAAGAGTGTGGACCAGCGGCTGTTCAATACCACATCGCATGCGCTCCCCGCAGTGCAGCCGGCTACCAATCTTCCCTGCCAGGCGGCATAGGTCAGATAAGCGCTCAGAGCCATGCCGAGCAAAGCCAGCACAAAGAGCGGCCAATTCGGACCACTGCTTGGCAAAGCTTGCCGGGCTTCTTTCGGACTAGGTTTTTTGTTCCTGGCTGGGTTCGCCATGTAAGTCACTCCTTTGGTGCGGTCAAGAGACTTGCGACGTCTCCTTTGAGACGTTTCAACGCTTGCGGGTCTCGGCTATCGTAGTAGCCTCGAATCTCGGCCTCCCTATCGATCAAAACAAACCGTGGGCTGTGCAAAATAACGCCGCTCTCTGCCGCATCGGGGGCGGGCGCCGCGCTCAGACGAAAACCCTTTTGTACCAGAGTCGTGATCGGTTCTTTTTCTCCGGTCAGGAAAAGCCAACGGGCGGTGTCGGCATTGAAGCGCTCGGCATAGCGGGAGAGTACTTGCGGCGTATCCTTGGCCGGGTCAACGGAAAACGAAACCAGTCTAAGATCGGGTTTGTCGCTCCACTGTTCCTGGAGCTTTGCCATTTCCGCCGATTGCAGGGGGCAGGTGTCCTGGCATGTCGTATAAATGAAGTTCGCAATCCAGATGGTCCCGTGGAGATCCGCGAGACGGATCGTTTTGCCGCTCCGCTCGACCAAAGAAAACTCCGGCACCGCCCCGTAACGGCTCAGTCCTTCGAGCGGTTGTTGTGCTGCGCCCCTGAATTGCGGGCGCGGCTCCAACTTCATCCACAGAGCCGTGCCGATGATCACCCCTAGGCCGAGGACGCATAACCCCAACAAAACAAACCGCGTTTTTGAAACATCCATATTTGAGCGTCGAAGGAATTTTACCGACTAATTGAGCATTTGTGTAGAGGGGCGCCACGTTCTTTTCTGGCCGGATCTTGAGTACCCGCAAAAGCCGATCTATGTTTTAGCTCAAGGAGGCCATAGTTATGAGGGACATTGGTCGGGCTCTGATACTTTTTACGGTGATATTTCTCATCGGCGGTGACGTCTTGGCGCATCACGGATGGAGCGGCTATGACTCGAGCAAGGTTTTGGAACTGAAGGGTACGATCGTGGAGTCAGGATATGAGCATCCCCATGGTTTCGTCCGCCTCAAGTCGCCGGATAAAACGTGGGTCGTTGTCCTCGCGCCACCCTCTCGAATGGAGAGAAGGCAACTCCCGCGCAAGAACCTCGCGCCGGGGATTGAAGCCATAGTCGTGGGGTATCCCAGCCGCACAGACTCACAAGAGCTGCGCGCGGAGCGCATCACGATCGGCGGCCGGACAACCGAACTCCGGTGAAATAGAGCGCCTTTTCAGGCATGCATCCACCTACCGGGCCGGCCTGGCTCGTCTGGCTTGAAACGACCGGTTTCGCCGCCGCGATGCGCGAGTGGCTGTGGCTTTATCCGATCATAGAAATCCTCCACATCGTCGGACTCGCCGTGCTGGTGGGCTCCGCAGCGCTGTTCGACTTGAGGCTCCTAGGCGTATCGCGCTCGATTCGTGTGACGGCGCTCGCGGCACATCTTCTTCCGTGGGCGCGGCGCAGCTTGCTTGTGATTGTGCCGAGCGGACTCATGATGTTCACGGCGCACGCCACCGAGATGGCGAGCAACCCGGCCTTTCAGCT
>DASTOD010000554.1:0-5072 GCA_035762645.1 Binatia bacterium
TGGCGATGCCCGTGTTGTAAAATAGTTGTTCAGGAAGTGCGATGAGGGCTTCGAGCCAGTCGTTTTCCAAAATCCAGCGGCGGATTTCGCTCTCTCCGCTGCCGGCATCTCCGGTGAAGAGAGGAGAGCCGTTCATGATAATGGCCACGCGCGAGCCGCCTTCGTCGACCGGCTTCATGTGCGAGAGCATGTGTTGGAGAAAAAGAAGCTGCCCGTCGCTGATCCGTGGTAGTCCAGCGCCAAAGCGGCCGGAAGAGCCGCGTTCGTGCTCACCCTTGACCTTGTCCTCGTCGCGCTTCCAGTCTTTACCGTAGGGAGGATTAGCAATCAGGTAATCAAACGTGCGTCCTGCATGGCGGTCGTTGGATAAAGTACTGCCGAAAACGATATTGTCGGCGTCCCTTCCCGCCGGTTCCTTCATGAACAGGTCCGACTTGCAGACCGCGAAGGTTTCAGGGTTGACCTCCTGGCCGAAGAGATGGATCTCTGCCTTAGGATTGATCCCGCCGCGGCCGCCGTTTCCTAAGATGTGATCTTTCGTGATCGTGACCATGCCACCAGACCCAGAGCACGGATCGCAAACGGTCAGCACCACACCCTTACGCCGGATGCGCTCTTCATCTCCCGCCAAAAGTAAATCCGCCATAAGATGCACCACGTCACGCGGCGTGAAGTGCTCACCGGGGTTTTCGTTGAGAGCTTCATTAAACTTACGGATTAGCTCCTCGAAAATCGTCCCCATCGTGGGGTTGTCAATCGCGTCTGGGTGCAGGTCCACGTTCTTGAACCGCTCCAACACCTGGAACAGCAATCCGGCTTCATCGAGCTTGCTGATCGTATTGTCAAAATCGAACTTCTCCAGAACCTCGCCCATATTAGGGCTGAAGCCTTTGATGTAGTTGCGGAGATTTGCAGCCAGATGCGGCGCATCGGCAAGAAGCTTCTCGAAGTCATAGCGCGAGGTGTTGTAGAAAGCGAACCCGGAGGCGCGACGAAGCTGCGGCTCGACGTTCTCTAGCTTCCCCTTGAACTTCCCGACGGTTCCAAGAACCTTTTCCTTTGTCGGCGCAAGCACACAATCGAGTCGCCGAAGCACGGTAAGAGGCAGTATTACATCCTGGTACTTGCCACGCTTAAAGGTGTCCCGAATAAGATCCGCGACACCCCAGATGAAGCTGACTATCTGGCTATGGTTCAAAAGAAATTTTCTCCTTTTTCTTTTGGATTCTGATTCCCAAAATCCTCAACCGCGGGGAATTTTATACGCAGGTGCGAAAGTGCCACCGAGTTTACGCGATTTGATGAACGGAGAGCAAGCTTCAAAATTCCGCTTGGGCAATTCGGGTGAAAATCGTTTCTATCTCATGGCCGTCATTGTCGAACTCTCCGTGCTTAACCGATTCCGTGGCCGCCACGGGTGTGGCAAAATCGATTCCAGCGGCATTGAAGTCATCGCGAATCCCTAAAAGAGGAACGCGGCTGTTTTCGTCCTCTAAATGGTCCGCGACGTAGGTCAGCAAAGAACTTGGATAGATGTAAATGCTGTCGTTCTGTTCATCCTTGGGGTCAAGCGTGTAGACCACGAATCGATCCTTCGGCACCGCTCCATTCCCATTAACGGAAAAGGCCTCCATGGCTCGCGCTATAGTTATCGATGGCGCCATCAGTTGAATTGAGGCAACCTGAACATTGGGCGCGCCCGGTAATAAGTTTCCCAG
Organism: Binatia bacterium; assembly: GCA_035762645.1. Classification (GTDB taxonomy): domain Bacteria; phylum Desulfobacterota; class Binatia; order UBA9968; family UBA9968; genus DASTOD01. The sequence goes on from DASTOD010000554.1 coordinate 1,719, forward strand.
GACATTTTGGTAAAGCCAGCCTAAGTAGATGCTTCCACCGCTGTGGCCGACGAGATGGATCTTGTATTTTCGGTCGGGAAGTAATGACATGACGTCAAAAAGCTGCTTGGCGAAAAGCGCCGCGCCGCCTTTGGCGGTCGACGCTCCCTGGGCGCGCCCCTTCATCTCGTTCCAAAAGACTTCACGGGCTACCGGCGCCAGGCCGGCCCCAAGTCTTTTCTGCGCCTCGCGCATTATAGCTCCCGCCCCTTTTTTTATTTTCTCCCACGCATCCCGCCAACTAAACCCAGCCGGGCCGGTCACGTCGTCATCGCTCTTGAGCCAACCAATGACGGACTCATCGATGCCCGATTCCCAAACGAAGAAATAAGCCCCGAGCTTCTTGCTGTTTGCCAGCGACCAAAGACGATTTGCGCTTTCAGCAGAAGAGGCTTCGGAGTTCAATCCGCCGTGTGCATAGAGGACAACGTGGCGATTGCCATCTGCGAGAACAGGCGTTGTCAAAACCCGTTGAGCCATTGACGGAAGCTCTTCTTCTCTAGTACTCAGCAGGCCACCGCTGGAAAGCGCTCCTCTATCTCCGGTGTTGATGATGTGCGGCAGTACCTGAGGGTCGAGGTCCAATCCCTGGGCCGCGGTTCCTGCTCGCGTTGTGCTTTCTCCACCGGCGAATCCGGCGACAAAAATTTTGGCGGTTCCGCGCGCATTTCGAGTCTCAGGGCCAGGCCGCGCCACCCATACATCCTGGCGATTTTCAAACCAGTCTTCGTATGCGAGGAGCGCATAACCGCCTGATCCCCAGGCCCTGCCCCAAGAATTTTGAACGATAAAGCCGTCTCGGGTGTAACCGACGATTGCAAATGCGTGAAGCCCCGTATTCCTCGCCTTGGGTTCAATCAGCTTGGGCTTTCCACGTCCCTGGGGCTTTAGATGTTCATTCAGCCAGCCCGAATGAACCCAGGACGAAGCCAAGACCGCGTCTCCCTCGACCAGGGCTGCCTGCACGTGACTGACATCGGCATCGATGATGCGGTAGTAGGCTCCAATCGGGCGCCGCAGAGCGTCGCGTGCTCGGTCCGGGGTGAATTCTCGATCAGGGTTGCGCCTGACTCTCACGAAGTATGGCCAAAGCTTTTCACTCGTGACCCCATGCTTGTGCCATCCTTTCATAGCGCCCCGAGGACTGGTCCCTTCGTAATCTTCCCCCTTCCATTCGTCGTAACGTCGAGCCATCTCATACAGCATTCGGGGGCTTACCCAATCGGGCTTCTTGCCGCGCTGGCTTCGTGAAGCGCTTCGATAGCGCAGATTGAAGCTCACATTGATAACCGTGGCGAGCGCGAATCCAACACATGCGCCTTCGGTCAATTGATCGAGCACGGGCGCATAGCCCCGATGGTCTAATTTTTCAGGCAGTAAAGAGAGTGCCGGTTGAAAAATGTAGTCACGGGCATCGGAGTCATCCGACCGCACATCAAGCGTGCGCAGGGGAGCGTCTTTCGAACGACTCGACAAAAAGACATTGGCCATGGTGATCTCCTTTCACTGGATAAGATCGGGCGAGACGAAGAGTGATGAACGACTGGTAAAAAATCGCGCACCGGACGTGTCGCTCGACTTAGCACAAGCGTTGAGCTCGGATCAAGATAATGTTTCAGAAAAGGCGGACCGTCGCATCCGACTCTATAGGTAGCTGCGGCGAGGGACAATGCTGGATGTCATGACTGGCGCTCAAATTTGCTGCGGGATAAAGTTGGGATGGGCAACCGCGTATGACTATGGCCAAACCATCCGTATTGATCGTCGGCGCCGGTCTCGCCGGGCTTGCCGCTGCGCGCGAGCTCGAGCGGCGGGGTTGCCGTGTTCGTGTATTCGAAGCCCGGAACCGCGTCGGCGGTCGCGTGTGGACGCTGCGGGACGGCTTGAGCGGCATGCACGCAGAGGCGGGAGGCGATCTCATTGATGATGACCAGCAGGAGATCCGAAGACTCGCGAAAGAATTGGGTCTCCGCGAGTCACGCGTTATTCGCAGCGGCTTCTCGCATTACCGTCTCGGCAAGGACGGGCGTCGGCGGATCCGTTCCAGCTCGAGCGGATGGCGTGAGACGGAGCGGGCGCTGCAACCGCTCATTCGTGCCTACAAGCTCAATGGCGAAGAGTGGAGCGGACCGATTGCCGGGATGATCGCAGAGCGTTCCATTGGCGATTGGCTCGACGAGCTTGAAGGCCGAAGATCGAGGGCCGGCAACCAACGATCGAGCGTTGCCATTGAAGAGCTGCGGGCGACGGCTACTGCGATGCGCGGGTTTTTCCTTGCTGATCCGGACGAGATGTCGCTGCTTGTCTATGTGGAACAGTTCGCTTCTGCGGGCGATCCGGCCGAGCGGGCGCTTTACCGGCTGCGTGGCGGAAACGATCGTCTGCCGGAACGGATCGCCCGGCGACTCCATACGCCGGTCCGTCTCCAACACGTTGTCCGCCGCATCGTTCAGACGAAAGAACGGGTCCGTATGACCTTTGAGGATGGCCGTGGGCGTTGGTCCGAAATCGAAGCTAGCCATGCAATTGTGACGGCGCCGGCGCCCATCGCAGCCGAGCTCGAATTTACGCCCGGTTTGCCCGACGCGCAGCGCGACGCGTTCACTCGCCTCCGCTACGGGCGCGCTACCAAGACCGTGCTTCAGTTCGACCGGCCTTCATGGCGCCGCGCTCGGCGGCCGCGCGCGTGCGCCACCGATCTCGATTTAGGCGCAGTATGGGATGGCAGCGAAGACCAGCGTGGACCGCGCGGCATTCTCACGCTGCTCGCGGGCGGCAGCGCGAGTGATGCGACCAAAACTATTCTAGCAGGAGGCGGTGCCAAACGACTTGTGGAGCGCCTGCGGTTCTTTGGAATCGGCCGCGCGCGACTGGTCGCTTCGCGCGGCGTGAGCTGGGAAGACGATCTCTGGGCGCGCGGCGGTTACGCCTTCTTTGATTCTTCCTTCCCGCCGTCGGCGCGCCGCTTACTGGCCCTTCCGTGGCGGCGCGTGTTTTTCGCGGGCGAGCATACGAGCACGACCTGGCAGGGCTACATGAACGGCGCGGTCGAGAGCGGGTTGCGCGCCGCCGAGGAGGTGTTTATAAGCGCCAGATAGTTGACATCCAGCTCTGGATGGGCCTGAAGTTCTCCTGTTCGACCTTGGCTAATCGGAAACGGTCCGTCCGCGCCGATCCTTTCATTAATCCACTTGCAGCGTCTACGAGATCCGAATGTGTAGGGGCAGGTTTGAAACCTGCCCCTACGGATTACCGTCGGCTCAGAGCAGCGTCCGCCGGTGGCATGGTGCTTCCGAGCGTGGCTGGGTTTGACTG
>DASTOD010000555.1:0-3450 GCA_035762645.1 Binatia bacterium
TCAGTCAACGCGGTCCTGCGTCCTCGAACTTGCATCGCTCGGGGTCAAGTCCTTTACTTGATGTTCGTCGCAGTTACGTGAGCTTAGCAATTTCCTTCACAATCAAATCTGCCGGCCAATATTTCTCCACTAACGATTAGCACGATTGAAGTGGTCGGATATGAGGCAAAACTAACCGTCGCCATCGGCACCCAGGTACACTAACTTTATTTAAGCAATATCTGTCAGCTCACACCGGCATCCAGGCGGCGAGCAGTGCTGCGGTCATTGCGGCGCTTGACGGCATGAGTTCGCGTCGGACCGCTCCGTTCAATTCTATGCAAACGCGGATTCGGCCTCGCGCACTTCCATCTTCGCAATGTTGCCGCCAAGCTTGATTCCGGCGGCCGCGACCGCGGCTTGGAACTCTTTGGTTTTCGCTTCGAGCTCCGCCTTATCTTTGTAGGTCCTGACCCAAATAAATTCGTTTTGTGGCCGATTCACCCAGGTGCCGACGATGGGTACACCGATCTTTTCGTGCAGCACCATGATCTCCTCTTTGAAGTGCTTGAGAAAATTATCCATCTCACCCTTATTGATCGTGTAAATACGAATCTGCGATATCATTTTATTTTCCCTCCAATTTAATTACGTCTCCCATCGCTCGGGCGATGCACCATGGAAACTATCCGAGTGCGTCGCCAACAGTCAAACAAATCCGATCACGCCGTTCAGCTTTCGACCAAGCCGGTCACCACGGCGTCCGGCCCCTCCCCTTAGGAGCCCAATAGCTTGCGCGCCACCGCGGCGCCCAGCTCCCTGAGCTTATAGACTTTTTCTTCGGACTGGTTTTCGAGCCGGTAAAACTGCTCGACGGTGAGCGAGTCCTTCGACGCGATCACGCCGAACTCTTTGAGCCATTTCGTGTCGACGTCGAGACGCCGGCTGCCGACGCCCATGCTCCGGCTGAAAATCTCCTGGCCGTCCCGTCCTAATAGCCAGTTGGCGAACACCCTGGCCGCGTTGGGATGAGGCGGGTTTTTGATGACCATCAAATGGCCGTACCCGCCGGTGGTGTAGAGGCCCTCCTTCGGATAGGGGAGCGGCACGACCGGCAAGCCGGCCTTGATGAACGGCCGCAGCTCGGAATAACCGATGCCCAAGGTGACGGCGATTTTCCCGCTGCTTAGATTGTCGCCCAGCAAGCGGAGATCCCGCGCGACAAAAAGCTTCTGCGCAACCAAGTTCTTCAGGTATTCCTCGCCTTTGACCGAAAGCATGTGCGACCACATCGAATTGCCCGACCCCGGCGTGCGCGGATCGCTGATGCCAATCTTGCCCTGCAACTTGGGGTTCAAGAGATCGTCGAAGGATTGAAACTCCGCCGGCTTGTACTCGTTGGGATTGCACCACAGGTTCACGGTCTGATAGGCGACGAACGGATAGATAAAGCGCTTGGCGTTGTCCATCCACATGTGGCCGCCCCACCACTGCTTGGGATCTTTGACTTGCGGGAGGACGAAATAAGGCTCCACCGGATCCAATGCCTTTTCCGCCAGTAACCCGGGAACAGCGGACTCGGTGCTACCGACATGGAGATCGACATACTGGATCCCCGCTTTGGTTTCGCTGATGATTTTTTGAATGCTCGCGCTGCTGCGCGCCGACACGAACTCAAGGCCAATGCCGTAGCGGCGGGTAAACGCGACCTCCATGCCCCTACGGAGCTTACGACTCGGCGGAATCGAGACGACCACCTTGCCTTCCTTCTTCGCCGCTTCGACGATCTTGTCCCACTCGGCGGGCTGGCCCTGGCCCGTTTGAGCCGCCGCGGTACCCACGAGGTGTGCCAAAATCAGCGCCGCAACCACTAAAACTCCGCGCCTCATACCGGCTCTCTTCTGGACTCGAGCAGTCATTGAAAAAGTTTCTCCGCTAGCTTCATGGCCGGCTTGCGCATCCTCAGCACCATCTCTTCGGGCCGTTTTCCATCTCGTCGTACCTTTCCCTAGTCAACATCTTATGTCAATCTTTTCGATCAAGGGGCAACGGAGTGTTGCGAATTAAGGGATGAAGGATAAGGAATGAAGGATGAAAGAACAAAACTCGTACTCTTTGTATACGGTGTTTCCAATTGGACCCGTAGAGCGATGCAACTGATTCCAGGCTGTTCAAAACGGTCCAGATGCAAGGCGCGCGAAAAATCGATCCTTCGACTTGGCTTAGGATAGCTAGGCGGAGGCGTATGTTTCAGGTTTCGTGTTCCGGTTTCGGGGTTTCGGAGGGGAACTCGAAACTCGAGACTCGAAACTCGAGACCGCGTGAGCGCAGGTGGGCCGTTTTCAACAGCCTGTTGCCCCTGCTGCTGATCGCCTTGATAGCGCATGCGGTCGCTTGTACTCGCCAGTTTCCGAGGACTCAAGTTACATCCATAAAGGCAGCAAACCCCGCCGAGCTCCAGCGCTATCTCCTTTCTCGCAAGCCCGACGTGGCGCAATTCAGGTTTCGCGGGCCCTTCGCCATGGTCGAGCGTAGGGATTTGGAAATTCCCCTGGATCCCGATCTGACGGTGAAAGCGGACTTATACCTGTGCCCCGCGGCCAGCAAGGCGCCTCTGGTCATCGTGTTGCACGGTAACAACAATTCCAAGGAGGACCATGCCTTCCAAGCAATGCACTTGGCCTCCTGGGGCATGCATGGCCTTACCCTCGACTTGCCCAAACGCGGCCCGTGGATCGCCAACGGCAGAACCCTTGCAAAGCTCGTCGACACCATTCATCGAACGCCGGAGCTCGTCGACGGCCGCATAGACGCGGACAAGATCATTCTCGTCGGCCACTCGTTCGGCGCCACCGCCGTCGCCACCGCTTTAGGGGAAGGCGCCCCCGCGCTGGGCGGTGTCTTGCTCGATCCCACCGCGATCGGTCGGGGTTTGTCGCAGTTGCTAAGGCGGATCGCCGTTCCAGTGATGGTGATCGGCGCGGACGAGGACATCCGGCCCGCCCGCAACCGCGGCCCATTTTATCGCTTCATTCCGCGCGCGGTCGGAGAGATCTCGATACGGGATACGGTCCACGAAGATGCGCAGTATCCGAACCAGCACACGCTGCGCACGTTCGAGGACGACCCCGATGACACGGAGGAGGCGCAGATTACTTTCGTCAGCGCGCTCACCGCCTCCGCCTTTGGCCTTGCGGCCACCGGCAACATAGACTATGCCTGGAACAGCTTTGAAAACGCTTTCAAGAATGGCATTTTTTTCAACGCGAGGAGGAAGTAGTCGTCATGCGGACAGTCAATTCGTTGGTGCCAGGATGGCAGACCGCGGGAGCGCGCCTGGCCGTTTTGATCGTCATCATACAGGCGCTTGGGCTGAGGGCCGGCTGGTCACAGGAACCCGTTCAACCGCGGATCAACGAGGAATTCCTCGAGCAGGAAAAAATCTACCGCAGCCGGGGCGCCGATGGTCGC
>DASTOD010000556.1:0-2253 GCA_035762645.1 Binatia bacterium
AAGGTAGTCACTCGATTGCGCGCGCTTGACGAAAGAAGGAATCAGCTGATTCAGCTCGCCATGCATGGCGGCGGCCAGGTCTCTCGGCTCCGTCAACTCGTGTGAAAAGAGCTTGGTTAATAGATATTCAAAGGCTTGACCCACGCCGAAAATCCCGACGTTGGTAAGCGTCGCCGCCGGCAGATAGCTTCGGAGCACATCACACGCTTGGGCCCGTACCGTGGCCCGGTAGGCGGTCTCCGCCCAGCGTCTAAGTCGCTCATCTTTTTGCGCCTGCTCGTAGCTCAAGGCCGCGCCGGTCGTAGGATCTCTGACGTCGACCTGCTCTATCGGAAGCGATTTGGCGACGAACTCAAGCATCGGCTCCATTTGCCGTGAATAGGTGTCGAAGAGCAGATTCATCACCCTGACGAATTCATCGCGGTGAGGCGATGCCATAATTTTCGGCTCGCGATGATAAAGATAGTTGCCCGCGCTGTCTTTATGATCGAAACGGACATAGCGCGTCGATTTTTCCAATGGCGCAATGCCGATGCGCGCATCTTCCAATAGATTCGCCGCCACATTGGAAATATTCTCACAGGCAATGTGGGCGCCGCCCAATTGAGCGACCGAGTCGTCACCGTAGCCAACCAGCACGCGGTCGTAGAAGGCGCGAGCTTTCTTCAGTGCCGCGCTATTCTCATCCGCTGAGGTTTGTGCCCCGAGCAAACCTTTGAGCTCCAGTTCGGGATCGCCGAGAAATTCATCGAGAAAGGTGCGGCGCAGGCTCTTGGTCGAGCGGCTGTACCGCGAAAACAGCGCGCCCGCCACTTCCTGCGGCAATTTGAGGCCGAAGACCGGCCTGTCCAGGTTGGTAAAAAAGGGGGCGAGACTTTGTTGCTCGTTTGCGGTGAACTCTTCGCTCATCGGTTGATTGGTTCTTATGGGCTTTATGTGAAAGACTATTTATCACCTAGCGCGACGCAGCCGCAACCAAAGTAGCCACAGAGATTTCACCACGAAGGTCGCGAAAAACACGCAGTTCAGACATTCAAGAATTTTGATTTCCGAACCCTTCGTGACCTTCGTGTGCTTCGTGGTGAGAGGTTCTAAGGCGATGACAAGGAGATACTCCTCTCTTTGTTTTTCCCCGTGAAGGGCGAATTACACCAGTCCTAAGTATCAGGTGCGCAGACGAGTTGAACCATGGAATCGAGCAGGCGGCGACGCTTTGCCGACGCGCGAATAATCGCTGAGAGCAGCGCCGAGTGGTGCATGAGAAATCGGATCAAGGAATTCAAGCGCAAGCGCCGGCGAAAAACCGTGTCGCAGGCTCGAGCATAAGATTTGAGTTGACTCGCAGAAGAGTCGCCGCGGCAGAAAGCCCCATCGAGAGTCTCAGCGGCAAGCATCCCGCTCTTTAAGGCAAAGTAAATCCCTTCGCCCGTAACCGGCTCGCTGACCCGCGCGGCGTCGCCCGCGAGAAGCACTCCATTGGCGTAGGGTCGCCGCGGCGGAAAATAGACCGGGTATACTGAGCGGATTTTGCCGACGCGCTCGCTGCGGCGAAGAATTTCCCGTAAGCGAGGATTTTGCGAGAGCAAACTCTCCAGCCACGTTAGATCCCCCCTTATCCCCCTTTCCAAAGGAGAAATTTTCTCCGTGAGTGGTTTAACTCCTCTTTGGAAAAGCAAGGACGGGGAGATAGCGCAAGCGAGATTGAGCGTGCCGTCCCCAAGCCCTACGACCCCCGCGTAGCCGCCGGGAAAAAGATGCACCTCAACTCCGCCCGCCAGGCCGGATGATTTTAGCCGCAGCTGAAATCCAACTGATCGTTTTCCGGCCGCTGCGCCACCGGCTAATCCGAGATGGTGGGCCACCCAGGAATTTCGTCCGTCGGCTCCGATCAAGATCCTCGCATGCAGTTCCTTGACTGTTCCCGAATTGTCGATCGTTAAATCCCAACCTTTTCGGGCTTTCGTTAACTCTGTCACTCTGGAACTCTGAAACAGCAGAGCGCCATCGCTTGCCGCCTTTTTCAACAAGACATGATCCAAAGATGAGCGGCGCAACCCCAAACCGAAGAGCGCTGCGGGTCTCGAGTTCAGTGGAACTTTGACGTCGTCTCCTGACAGCGAACTAACGCAAAACGTGGTGATTTTTTCGTGCGGGTTCGAGAGGATCTCCTCCTCCACGCCTAATTTGCGAAAGAGCGGCCAATTAACGGGATTCACAAAGTCGCCGCAGAGCTTTTCACGTGGGAATTGCTGC
>DASTOD010000557.1:0-2466 GCA_035762645.1 Binatia bacterium
ACGTCCTACCTCCATCAAGCCGGTCGGAAGGCAGCCGCGCGCTCGGCGTACCGGGAAGGGGTGTCTTATTTCGAGCAGGCGCTGGAGACATTGAGCCGTCTTCCCGAGACACGCGAGACACTCGAGCAAGCCGTCGGTATCCGGATTGATCTCGGCCCTGCGCTAAGAACCATCAAGAGAGGTTCGGCACCGGAAGTGGAACAAACCTACACCCAGGCACGAGAGCTTTGCCAGCGGCTAGGCGATACACCTCAGCTCTTCCCAGTGTTGTGGGGTCTATGCCGCGTGTACCATTCGGGCAGGGAGTTCCACAAGGCGCGCGAACTAGGGGAGCAGCTTTTTTCCCTCGCCCATACTATGCAAGATCCAGCGCTGATATTAGAGGCGCACCATACGCAGTGGTCCACCCTGTTCAGTCTCGGCGAGTTACTCTCTGTCAAGGAGCACTGCGAGCGAGGCCGAGCTTTGTATGATCCCCGGCAGCATCGGCAGCATGCCTTTCTCTACGCCGGGCATGACCCTGGAGTTTGCTGCGGTAGCCATGCAGCGGAAGTCCTGTGGCTCATTGGCTATCCAGATCAGGCGCTCCGAAGAAGCCAGGAGACACTATCTCTAGGCAGGGAATTATTTCACCCTTACAGCCTAGTTTACGCTCTCTTGTGGTCCGCCAGACTCCATAAATTCCGTGGAGAGATGGAGCCTGTTCGAGAGCGGACCGAGGAAGCTATGATTTTGGCGACGGAGCAGGGGTTTCCCCGCTGGGTGATGCTCGGAACTATCTTGCGGGGTTGGTTGTCTGTCGAGGAAGGTTCGGAGCAGGGGATTGAGCAGATCCGCCGGGCACTGGCTGATAAGACAGCCGCAGCTGAGCAGCAGTCGACTTTTGCCTTTGCTGCCGAGGCTTACGGAAAAGCGGGACAGGCTGAGGAGGGGCTCAGCGTGGTGACTGAAGCACTAGCTAGAGCGGGCAGAACTGGGGTTGGTTATTACGAAGCAGAGCTACACAGAATCAACGGTGAATTACTGAGCCAGACAGTTCCAGATGAAGAAGAAGCCGAAGGCTGTTTTCAAAAGGCTATTGAGGTTGCCCGGCACCAGAGCGCGAAGTCACTGGAGCTGCGAGCAGTTATGAGCTTGAGCCGCCTGTGGCAAAGCCAAGGAAAAAAAGAGGAAGCTCGAGCGCTCTTGGCGGAAATTTACAACTGGTTTACTGAGGGCTTTGATACGGCGGATTTGAAAGCGGCAAAAGCGCTGCTTGAAGAACTGTCGTCAAACTGAAAGCGCAGTGTGAGTGCTACTATGAGGTGTCCGCAGTGCCAGCACGAGAATCCATCCGGAGCGGCGTTTTGCAACTCCTGCGGCGCTCGTTTGGAACTTGTCTGTCCAGCGTGCAAGCACGTTAACGTGGCAGGGAGCCGTTTCTGTAATTCGTGTGGACGAGCGCTTGGACACGCTGCACCCCCTCTTCAGTCACTAAGATTCACGTCTCCCGAGACGTACACACCTAAACATCTCGCTGAGAAGATCCTCACCTCCAAGAGTGCGCTGGAAGGAGAGCGAAAGCAGGTCACGGTGCTATTTGCTGACATGAAAGGATCCATGGAGTTGCTTGCGGATCGTGATCCGGAAGAGGCGCGGAAAATCCTTGATCCGGTGCTTGAGCGCATGATGGAAGCCGTGCATCGCTATGAGGGCACAGTCAATCAAGTGATGGGCGACGGGATCATGGCGCTCTTCGGGGCGCCGCTCGCCCGCGAAGATCACGCGATTCGCGCCTGCTATGCGTCGCTAAGAATGCAAGAGGCTGTAAAGAAGTATGCGGAAGGAATTCAGAGAACCGAGGGCATTCCGATCCAGATCCGGGTCGGCTTGAACTCAGGTGATGTGGTCGTGCGCTCGATCGGCAGTGATCTCAAAATGGATTATACGGCCGTCGGGCAGACAACGCATCTGGCGGCCCGCATGGAGCAGATGGCGATGCCGGGATCTATCTTGATCGCCCCCGATACGCTTCGGCTAACGGAAGGATTTGTGCAGGTGAAGCCGCTTGGCCCGGCCAATGTGAAGGGCCTGAACGAGTCCGTTGAAGTTCACGAGATCACGGGCGCCGGTCCGGTGCGTTCTCGCCTGCAAGCGGCGGCCAAGCGCGGGCTCACGCGCTTTGTGGGGCGAACTGCCGAGTTGGAGACCCTCTGGCAAGCGCTGGAGCGAGCCGGATCCAGCCACGGCCAAGTGGTGGCCGTCGTCGGAGAGCCAGGAGTAGGGAAGTCGCGCCTGTTCTGGGAGTTCACTCATTCCCGCCGCACCGTAAACTGGCTGATCCTAGAAAGCGCCTCGGTCTCTTACGGCAAAGCCACGCCCTATCTTCCGATCATCGATCTGCTGAAGACGTACTTCAAAATTCAAGAGCGGGACAGTCATCGTGATGCCCGTGAAAAGGTGACGGGTAAGCTTCTCACGCTAGAT
>DASTOD010000558.1:0-3193 GCA_035762645.1 Binatia bacterium
CGGGGGAGGATCAAGGAAGGGGACGTGAACGGCTTGAACGACTTGAACAGATTGAACGCTTTGAACTCAAATTGGCCGCAAGGCTAGCGGGGGAGAGTTAAGATCATGAAAATCATTTACACCGACGTTCTGGTGATTGGCGCCGGCCTTGCCGGGCTGCGCATCGGCATCGGCGCCAAGCGGCGCGGCCACGACGTAATTATTTTATCGCTGGTGCCGCCGAAACGCTCGCATTCCTCTGCGGCCCAGGGCGGCATGCAGGCGAGTCTCGCCAACGTCATTAAGGGCCAGGGCGACAATGAAGACGTGCACTTCGAGGACACAGTGCGCGGCAGCGACTGGGGCGCCGACCAGCAAGTCGTGAGAATGTTCGTCAATACGGCTCCCAAAGCGGTGCGCGAGCTGGCCGCTTGGGGTTTACCATGGAGCCGCGTCACTAGAGGTGACCGGGAGGTCATCATCAACGGGCAGAAAGTTACGATCACCGAGCGCGACGAAGGCCATGGGCTAATCGCGCAGCGCGCGTTCGGAGGCACCAACAAGTGGCGCACCTGTTATGTCTCCGACGGCACCGGCCACGCCATGCTCACTACCATGAGTGATCAGGCGATTGCCCATCAGATTCCGGTGCATGAGCGCGCGGAAGCGATCGCCTTGATCCACGACGGCGCGCGCTGCTACGGGGCAATAGTTCGAAACCTCGTTACTGGAGAGTTGGCAGCTTACGTGGCCAAGGCTACAGCGATCACCGGCGGCGGCGCCGGTCGGCTCTACCGGGTGACGACCAATGCGGTGATCTCAGAAGGCATTCCTACTGCCATCGCGCTGGAAACTGGCGTCGCCACGCTTGGCAACATGGAGGCGGTGCAGTTTCATCCGACGCCGGCCTTTCCGGCCGGTATCCTGCTAACCGAAGGCGCACGGGGCGACGGCGGGCTGCTGAAGGACGTCGACGGCCACCGCTTCATGCCCGACTACGAGCCGGAGAAAAAAGAGCTCGCGTCGCGCGACGTGGTCTCGCGGCGCATGGAGGAGCACATCGCCAAAGGCAAGGGAGTGAAGTCCCGATTCGGCGAGCATCTGTGGCTCGACATCACGCTGCTGGGCGAGCACCACATCAAGCACAACCTGCGGGAGGTTTACGAGATCTGCCACTATTTTCTAGGCATCGATCCGGTAAAGGAGTGGGTACCGGTGCGGCCGGCGCAGCATTACACGATGGGCGGCGTGCGCACGAATTACACGGGGGAAAGCCCGACGCTCAAGGGCCTGTTTTCCGCCGGCGAAGCGGCGTGCTGGGACATGCACGGCTTTAACCGGTTGGGCGGAAACTCGGTGGCCGAGACGGTAGCGGCGGGCATGATCGTCGGCGAGTTTATCGCCGATTTCTGTGGGCGCTCCGAGAACGGCGGCAATATTCCCACGAGTCTGATTCAGGAAGCGCTACATCGCGAGCAAGCGAAGATCGACGTGTTGATCGACGGCCGCGGCACGGAGAACGCCGCTGCAATCATGGCAGGGATGCAGACCATCATGACCGGGAGGGTCGGTATATTTCGCACGGGCCGGGTGTTGGAAGAGGCGGTGCACGAACTACAGCAACTCTTGTTGCGCAGTCGCAAGATCGGCCTGCGCTACAAGGCGCGGGGCGCCAATCCGGAGCTTGTGACGGCCTATCGCGTGCAGAAGATGCTCAAGATGGCGCTGTGTATCGCCTATGGCGCGCTCAAGCGAACCGAAAGCCGTGGTGCTCACTTCCGCGAGGACTTCCCACGGCGCAACGACGCCGAATGGCTGAACCGCACCTTGGCGACCTGGAAGTCCGAAACCGACAACTTGCCGTCGCTCGCCTATGAACCAATCGACGTGATGAAGATGGAGTTGCCGCCAGGCTGGCGCGGTTACGGCGCCAAAGATCATATCGATCATCCCGACACGGCCAGGCGAGCGGCTGAGATCGAGGCGCTTAAGCAGCAGCGGGATGGCGCCGATCGTTTTGCGTTCCAAAAAATACTGATGCCTTACGAAAATCTGTTGCCTGAGCCTTTCCGCGGCAGAAATGAACGGATCGACGAAAGATTGTAGAGCCAGATGGCTGTTCCGGGTTTCGAGTTACGAGTTCCGAGTTGTGGTTGCGAGTTCCGGGACTCGCACGGTTCTGTGTTCCGCGTCTCTAACCCGGAACTTTGAACGTTGAACCCGGAACCAGAACGATCTGACGTTGAACCTGGAACTGCATTTTGAAGGAGTGACTCATGATCGTACGCTCGCCCGCCGCACACCCTTTCCTCTCGGTCGCGGCCCGGGCGAGGGTACGATTTTTCCCTCTCCATCTGGGAGAGGGTTAGGGTGAGGGAACAATCCCGCCACCGGATTTCCAAAAAGACGAAGAGAAGGAAACGAAAGGAGTATCGCAATGGCCGAGACTCGCATCGAAAAGGATACCATGGGCGAAATCCCGGTCGCCTCGGACCGTTACTGGGGTGCCCAGACCCAGCGTTCGCTCAAATATTTCCAGGCCGGGGCCGGTCGGGACACGATGCCGAGAGAGCTAATCAAGGCCTTGGGCATTCTTAAAAAGGCTGCTGCCATGGCCAATGTCGAGCTGAAACTTTTGGAGAAGGAAAAGGGTGACCTGATCATTCAGGTCGCTGACGAGGTCATCTCGGGCAAGCTCGACGACCATTTCCCGCTCGTCATTTGGCAGACCGGTTCAGGTACCCAGACCAACATGAATGCCAATGAGGTCATCAGCAACCGCGCGATCGAAATTTCCGGTGGCGTCATGGGGAGCAAGAAACCGATTCATCCCAATGACGACGTCAATAAAGCACAAAGCTCCAACGACACCTTTCCCACGGCGATGCATATCGCCGCGGTGGAGGTCTTATCCGGTGTGGCCGAAGCGGTTAAGGAACTAAAAAAAACATTGGAGGAAAAAGCTCGCGCCAACGCCGACCTGATCAAGATCGGCCGTACCCATTTGATGGATGCGGTGCCGCTCAGTCTCGGTCAGGAGATTTCGGGTTGGGCGAAAATGCTGGACAACGACCTGCAGCGCATCGCCGTGACACTGCCCCATCTTTACGAGCTCGCCCTCGGAGGCACGGCCGTAGGTACCGGACTGAATACACACCCCGAGTTCGCCACCAAGGCTGCGGCAAGGATCGCCGCGCTCACTAATCGGCCTTTC
>DASTOD010000559.1:0-19548 GCA_035762645.1 Binatia bacterium
CAGGAAGTACACCGTTGTTACATCGGACGGTCCAATGGCCAAACCTGTCCGGTAATGTGCGATGGCGAGTTCCCAGTTCTCAATATCTTCTGCCATCTGGCCTAAGGCGGCGCAGCAGACCGCAGTGCGCTCCCTACTGACACTTTGCTCAATGATAAGGTTGAGAAGTTCGATTGCAAGATCACGTCGCGCGGTTTCCTGAAGGTAAAAGCCGGCTAATCGCCACAACGCTTCCGCGCGTTCTTCTCCCGCGTATTCAGAGATCTGCCGCAGCAGATATTTTTCGGTGTCGCTGTTCGTCGCTGGAATTCCGGGTGGAAGTGGAAGCTTGGTGGAGGCGCTCACAAATGCTGAATGGAGCAATGAAAAGGCCAATGCGCAAACCAACATGAATCAATGACTTGAAAACAGGAAACGGTGCCGAATTTTGTCCCCATGACGGTTTGCGTCATATAGAGCGCCACGCCAGAGGCATTTCCACGTCAACTGCAAGATCCGTTGGGTTGAAAACGCTACAGCTTCAGAGCGGCTTTTGCCTTCAGCGAAACGAGCCTGTACCCAAAAGCTTGGCCTTGACGGGTCCATCATTTTGCGGATAACTAGAAACTTCACCAGCGTGGTTTTTCCAAATGACGCCTTTTAGGACGCGGAGGGATATTCGAGTTTTTGACACCGTAGAGAAACGCCCTGCGTCGTAAGGAGCGAGTCCGAATGAACGACACATCGAAGCCAGGTAATCGAGAGATCAAGAAGTCCAGCCAGCGTTGGCAATCGGATGTCATCGTCGATCTGATCAAGCAATATGGCATTCCGTATATCGCGCTCAACCCCGGCGCGAGCTTTCGGGGCTTGCACGACTCGCTGGTCAATTACGGGGAAAACCAGCCTCCCATGCTGCTCTGCAACCACGAAAAGATCGCGGTTCAGATCGCCCACGGATATGCCAAAGCCAGCGGCAAGCCGATGATGGCGATCGTCCACGATGTCGTCGGACTTTTGCATGCACCGATGGGGATCTATTACGCCTATATCGACCGGTGCCCAGTTTTTATAGTGGGCGCCACTGGCCCGATGGACGAAAAGTACCGCCGCCCATTTATCGACTGGATTCATACCGCTTTCGCGCAAGGCGATGCGGTGCGCAATTTCACCAAATGGGATTACCAGCCGGGCAGCATACACGGCGTCCCGGATTCGTTTGCCCGCGCCTACTCGATCATGATGAGTGAGCCGCAGGGTCCTGTTTACATGTGCTACGACTCGGCGCTTCAGGAAAGCCCATTGAAGGAAGACGTACCCCTGCCGCCCCCTTACGCGGCCAAAGTTCCTTCGCGGATCGCGCCCGAAACGGACGCCATCGAAAAAGCGGCTGACATGCTGACGGCTGCCAATCACCCATTGCTGCTCACGGAATATGCCGCCCGCATGCCTATCGGCTTTGAACCTACCGTGAAGCTTGCCGAAACCATCGGCGCCTCGGTATTCGATATCAACAAACGACTGGGCTTTCCCAACCGCCACCCGCTGAGTGTCAGCTTTCACCCCGACGCCTTCCAAGGCGTCGATCTGGTCGCCGCTCTCGACGTCGTCGACTGGACCCGCGGGTCGCACAAGCTCAACACCCAGACGCGCGAGATCACGGTGGTGACGGCGCCGGATTGCAAATGGATCGACGTCGGCTTCGCCGATATCGAGATCAGCAAGTGGGCGACCGATTACAACAAACACCACAACTGGGACCTCCGCGTGCTGGGCGACAGTGCGCTCACGGTCCCCGTCCTGACGGCGGCTTGCCGCAAGCGCATCGACGGCAATCGGGCGTTGGCCTCGCGCATCGAGGAGCGTAAGCGGATCATCGGCGAAAAACAGGCGGCCCAATGGCAAAAATGGCAAGATCAGATGAACAAGGAGTGGAACGAGCGGCCCATGACTGAAGCGCGACTCGCGCATGAGGTTTGGCAGGCGATCAAGGACGAGGATTGGGTACTCACCGCCAATACGCTCAAAGAATGGGTCCACAAGGTTTGGGATTTCGACAAACCCTACCGCCACGTCGGGCGCGAGCTCGGCACCGGCACTCAGATCGGCATGTCCATCGGCGTCGCCTTGGCCCATAGGGGTAGCGGACGGCTGGTGATCGATCTCCAGCCCGATGGCGATTTGATGTTCGATCTGGGCGCACTCTGGATGCCGGTCAAGTACGGCATCCCGATGCTGGTCGTGATGTACAACAACCGCGCCTACTACAACGACTGGGCGCATCAGATTCATATGGCGCACCAGCGCGGCACCGACCCGGCGCGCGCCTATATCGGTATGGATCTCGAAGCGCCTCCGCCCGATTTCTCCCACATTGCCAAGGGGTTCGGCTGGCATGCAGAGGGCCCGATCGAAAATCCGGCCGATGTCGGGGCCGCGTTGCGACGCGCGATCGAGCAGGTCAAGGCCGGCAAGCCGGCGCTGGTGGACACGATCGTCTGGCGTCGGGGCGAAAATGCGTAGCAGGCTGCTGAAAAAGACTCATAGGCTTCGCCCGATTCCCCTGAGCATCGTCGAAGGGTGCGCTCGATCGCCTCGCTCCAGCTGGCTTATAGCGTATGGCTTATGGCGTATCGTTCGGTCTATATGCCATAAGCTATCAGCCATATGCGATTCCGTCACGCGCCTCGCCTCTGAGATCTTTTTGAGCAGCCTGCCAGAAGGGTTTTTCAGCAGCCAGGAAAAACAGAAGATGTAGGGGTTTTAAACCCGCCCCTACTACTAAACACTAGGAGGGAAGGCACATGGCCAAGCCAGCCACGAGAGTAGAAGCGATCAAGAAATCCGATCGGCGATGGCAGTCAGATGTGATCGTCGACATGATCAAACGCTACGGGTTCGAATACATCGCGCTGAATCCGGGCGCGAGCTATCGAGGACTGCACGATTCGCTGGTCAATTACGGCGAGAACGATCCTCCGATGCTGCTCTGCCAGCATGAAAAGATCGCGGTGCAGATCGCCCACGGCTACGCGCGCGCCAAAGGCAAACCGATGATCGCGATCGTGCACAACCTGGTCGGCCTACTGCACGCGCCGATGGGCATCTACTACGCCTACCTCGATCGCGCGCCGGTCTTCATTATCGGCGCCACCGGTCCGATGGCCGAGCCCAAGCGCCGTCCCTTCATCGACTGGATTCATACGGCAAATGGTCAAGGCGAAGTCATTCGCAATTTCATCAAGTGGGATTATCAACCGACGACGGTGGACGGAGTGCCGGGAGCCTTCGCGCGGGCCTACTCCGTCATGATGAGCGCCCGCCAGGGGCCGGTCTATATGTGCTATGACGCGGGATTGCAGGAAGCGCAGCTCGATCACGACGTCGAGATGCCGCCGGCCGGTGCGATAGAGGTTCCCGTAGCCCCGTCAGCCGACCCGGCAGCCCTGGAAAACGCCGCCGATACTCTCGCCGCCGCCAATCGAGTCGCGATCATCGCCGATTTCGCCGCCCGCCCGCCGCACGGCTGGAATCACCTGATCGAGCTGGCGGAGACTTTGGGCGCTTCGGTGTGGGACGTGGGCTCGCGGCTAAACTTTCCCAGCGACCATCCGCTCAACCTGACGATGGATCCGGACAGCTGCTACAAGGATGTCGACGTCGTGCTCACGCTCGACATCGCCGACTTCGAAAAGCCTACCCATGTGCGCGACATCGCCACGCGTACCGTCGTCAGCAAGGTTCAGCCGAATGCCACCTGGATCGACATCGGCTTTACCGACATCGAGATCAGCAAATGGTCGATGGACTACGCCCGGCCTTTTTATGCGCACCAGCGGATGACCGCCGATCCGGTCACGACAGCGCCGCAATTGACGAAGTTGCTAAAAGAGCGCATCGCGAAAACGCCGGGCCTCGCGGAGAAAATCGCCAGGCGCAAAGAAGAGATCGGCAAGCGGCATTCAGAAACCCGCGGGAGGTGGCGCAAGCAGGCAGAGGAGCACTGGGATGCAAAGCCAATGACCGTGCCGCGCCTCGCCCTCGAAGTGTGGGACGCGGTCAAAGGCGAGGACTGGGTGCTCACCGCGGGGGACCTGGGCAGCTGGGGCCACAAGCTTTGGAATTTCGACCGGCCCTACTGCCACGGCGGGCGCGAGCTCGGCACCGGCACGCAGATCGGTTTGTCGTTAGGCGTGGCGCTTGCAAACAAGGGGAGCGGAAGGCTGGTCGTCGATCTGCAGCCCGACGGGGATCTGATGTTCGACGCCGGAGCGCTGTGGATCGCGGCAAAGTACAAGATCCCAATGCTCGTCGTGATGTTCAATAATCGCGCTTATTACAACGATTGGAACCATCAACTCGTCTTGGCGAGAACCCGCGGCACCGACCCAGCCCGTGCTCATATCGGCATGGACCTTTACGGCCCGGATCCCGACTTCGCCGGTCTGGCGCGCTCGATGGGCTGGTATGGCGAAGGACCGTTTGAGAACGCCGACGATCTCAAGCCGGCGCTCAAGCGCGCCATCGAGCAGGTCAAGCAGGGAAAACCCGCCCTGATCGACGCGGTCTGCGACCGGCGCAACCACGGATAGAAGGGTGCGTTGCGCTGTCATATCAGCTAGTGATAGCTTCGGTAACGGGAGGGAGTGTGGCTATGATCCGAGAAGTGACCGTTGATATTCCCTACACTGTAGCAACGGACGAGAAGCTCGTGAACGAGACGTTCGGCCCAAATAATATTCGGCGGCGCAGGACCGGAACACAAGAGTTAAAAGCGATGGCGGTCCGTAACGGCCGGCTGATCAGAGACCGGCTCTCGCTGGAAGAGCAGGGTTTTGTATTCGTCGAGCACAATACCAAGGTCACGGACTTCTTCGACCCCGAGCAGTTGAAGTCGGTGTACTATCCGGAGGTCGAGCGCCTCATCAAAGGCGCATCGGGGGCTTCGCGCGTGGTGATCTTCGATCACACGCTGCGCTCGGGCGACGAGACGGAGCGAGAGACGAAACTCATTCGCGAGCCGGTGCTCTCAGCGCACAACGACTATACGGAATGGTCCGGACCGCAGCGGGTGCGCGACGTTCTCCCCGACGAGGCCGAATCGTTGCTTGCGCGCCGCTTCGCGATCATTCAGGTGTGGCGAGCGATCAATCAGCCCATTCAGGCAAATCCCCTCGCGGTTGCCGACGCGAGTAGCGTAAAGACGGAGGATCTTCTCGTGGCGGAGCGCCGCTATCCGGATCGAGTCGGGCAAACTTACCGATTGAAGTACAGCCCCGATCACCGTTGGTTTTATTTTCCCGAGATGCGGCGCGACGAGGCCCTGGTATTCAAGGTTTACGATTCAAAAAATGACGGCCGGGCACGGTTCACGCCTCACACATCGTTCGAGGACCCCACCTCTCCGCCAAACGCGCCGCGCCGGCAGAGTATCGAGGTGCGGGCTTTCGCATTTTTTACTTCGTAACCGCTGCCTGTCAAGTGTCCCGCTCGCTGGTCGGCCCCACCTCACCGTTGCACCAGGGGACGAACGCCTTCATCCTGCACGTTGCGCCATTCGCCGCGAGCTCCTTCTCGAAGATTTCGTGGATCTCGCGGTCTTCATCCTCGTACTCGATCTGCCAACCGCCCTCCTTGAGGCTCCGGTCGGCGAACTCCCCACCGCCACCCCGCGGCGAATAGAGGCCCATATCGCCCGGCCGCAAGGCCAGATAGCGGGCCCGAGTGGTCCCGGAGTTGAAGTGCTGGTGATAACAGTTGTCGCTCGGAACGGTGACCATCGACCCGACCTGCCAGTCGCACTTGATCATGTCGGAGCGGTCTTCCCGGGTCCAGACCAAGGAGTAGCCGGCGGTGCCGCTGAGTAGCACCAGGTGCGCGCCAGGGCCATGGCGGTGGCCTTTCTTATAGGTGCCTACGGGGAACTCGGAGATATGGCTCTTCGTGTTGTTGCCCGCCATCTCCAGCATCGCATTGATCCCGCCGGCGCCCCGCTCCTTCCATCCATACAACAGCATGTCCGGCGCGTTCGCGATGAAGTTGGACTCCCAGATTCGCCGCTTGAAGAGCTTGCCTTTGCCGCTGAAGTAATCGTCCTCGCCCGAATAGCGGCCGCGGAACGTGTAATCGCAGTTAAATACGAATTCATTGTCCCTGAACAGACGCATTATCGGAGGCGCGTTGGTCACGGCGATATAGCGGGCAGGCTCGTCGCCGCTGCCGTTGAAGTTCTGATACCACGCGTTCAGCGGAATCGAGAAGAGGCTTCCGGCCTGCCACTCAAAGCTTTGTTTGCGCTTCTCATCGGTCTCATTCTGCCAGATCGTCGTTGCCCCGCGGCCGGAAACCACATAGATGGTGACCTCGTACATATGGTGCTCCGGCTCGGACTTGCCCCGAGGTTTGATCTCGATAACGTGACAATCGTTGGGCATGTGGCGATTGGTGATGTGGACGACTGCGCCGTCACCGCCCTTGCGCGGCCACGGCCCGAGCTCGATCTTCGCTAAGCTCGGGAAGTAGAACTCCTCATAGACTCTCACGCCTTCCTTCTTCAGCCATTCCGCGTACGGGTCGGCTTTGGTGTAGTCTTTAAGGCCATCCTGAGGGGTCTCGGCGATTTTCATGTCGGTGCCTAGCATTACCACGGTTGAAATCCTCCTCTACTTAAAATGATCGGAATTCGCGCTTGAGCTTGGGCGATATCGCGTTCGTTCAATTCTAACAAACCGAAAACGCATACGACTGTTTTTCACTAACCTATTAGTGCCAATATCCGGTCTGGGGCCAATTTGTCAACGAGCCGGTTAATGGGTGACAATTGAGATCAAGGGCGGGGCGCTGATGGAGAGCACAACCAACGAAGCGGGCCTTCTCAGATCGTCCGCCGGTTCTTTGCGGCTTCGTGCAATGTGCGTGACCCGATTTTAACGGATACAAAATTCGCCGTCTCTGATATAATACAAGTCACTTGCGGTCTGGCCCGCAACTTTTCTGCAGCCAAGCATTGAGCACTCAATGCTTCACGAAGCTATACTCGAAAGCTAACTTTAAGGAGATGTGAAAGAAAAAATGTCTAAACCGATGGTAAAGTCCGACGCCGCCGCGGCCGGTACCCCGACCTCCGAGCTAAAGCTGGCGGTATCCGCGGTCGAGATGGGCGCGCGCCAGAGGGAGATCTCCGTTTCCGAGTTCTTTACCAAGAACCGCCATCTGCTGGGGTTCGACAATCCGAGAAAAGCGCTGCTCACCTGCGTAAAGGAGGCGGTCGATAATGCGCTCGATGCTTGCGAGGAAGCGGGGATTCTGCCTGAAGTCGTCGTTCAGCTGGAGGTGGCCTCAAACGGAGGAGCTCCGCCGCCTCCCAGCCAGGCGAACCGGTTCCGGATAACGGTGATCGACTACGGCCCCGGTATCGTCCGCCAACAGATCCCGAGGATATTCGCGAAGCTGCTCTATGGGTCTAAATTCCATCGGCTGCGCATGAGCCGCGGGCAGCAGGGAATCGGCATATCAGCTGCCGGCATGTACGCGCAACTGACGACGGGCAAACCGGTGCAGATCATTTCTCGCACCGGCGCGCGAGCGCCTGCTCACTACTTCGAAGTTCAGATCGATACCAAGAAAAATGAGCCGCGTATTCTCGAGAAAAAGCAGATCGACTGGGAGAACCATCGTGGAACCCAGGTGACCCTCGAAATCGAGGGCCGCTATCAAAAGGGACGCGCCTCCGTCGACGAATATCTCGAACAGATCGCCATCGCCAATCCGCACGTCAAGCTCGTCTACCACACGCCGGAGGGAGAGACCAAAGAATATCCCCGGACCATTCACGAACTGCCGCCTCAGCCGCGCGAGATCAAGCCACATCCCTATGGCATCGAGTTCGGGATGTTGCTCAAAATGCTCCACGATACCAAGAGTCACGCGCTAGCGGGGTTCCTGTCGAGCGATTTCAGCCGGGTGTCCTCCAACCTCGCTCAGGAAATCTGCAAAGCCGCGAAGTTGTCGGCGCATACGCGCCCTCGAAACATTCACGGTGAAGCTGCGGAGACACTCTACAAGGTGATCCAGTCCACGAAGATCATGGCGCCGTCGAGCAACTGCATCTCGCCGATCGGGGAAAAAGCGATTCTCCACGGGCTGTATAAACAGATCAAGGGCAGTTTTTATACTGCGGTAACCCGGCCGCCGGCTGTCTACCGCGGCAATCCGTTCATCATCGAGACCGGGCTGGCCTACGGCAAGGGGCCGGAAGAGGCGGCCGAGAAATCGGAACATCCCAAGGCGCCGCTCGCCGAAGGCGAGAATCAGAACGACGAAAACGAGTTGGCCCGCGTGATTCGTTACGCCAACCGAGTGCCCCTCCTCTATCAGCAGTCTGCCTGCGCGACGTTCAAATCGGTGCTCGACACCACCTGGCGCAACTACGGAGTCCCCCAATCCAGGGGCGCTCTTCCCGCAGGCCCCATGGTGATTTTCGTGCATATGGCCTCGGTCTGGGTCCCTTTTACCAGTGAATCCAAGGAAGCGATCGCCGATTACGACGAGATCCGCAAAGAGATCAAGCTTGCCCTTCAAGAATGCGGGCGGCGGCTCGGAGCCTTTCTTAGACGGCGGGAGCGGGCCCAAAGCGAGTTCCGCCGGCGCAATATTTTTGAACTCTACATCGAGGAAGTCGTCGAGGCGTGCAACCGCCTCAAGGGGGGAAAGCTGCCCAAGGAAAAACTCAAAAACCAACTGCAAAAGATCGCCATGAAACGGACCGGCGGCGAAAAAACCGACGAATTGCTGGGCAACCATGGCGGCGGACCGGAAGGTCTCCCCTATTCGATCATCGTCACTCCCGAGGGAACCGAGGGAGAGGCACCCGATCTCGCAAGCAGTGGAAGAAACGATGGTGGACCACCGGAAGAAGCGCGGCGAGCGGAGGAAGAACCCCCATTGCCGACGCTCGCGAACGGCAAAGCCGATGCTGCGTTGAAAGGTAAACCACTAAAAGTTAAGCAGCCGAGCGGGCCAAAGGCCCATGGCCAGGAGCAAACGGTTCTTCCTTTTGATGAGCAGGCCCCGGCTAACGCAAAACACAGTCCAAAGGCAGGAAGAAAACATGGCTCGAAAAAAGCCAAAAAGTAACGGCGCGGTCGAGAAGAAACTCATCGGCGTGGCTGACGTTGTGATTACAGCCGCGCAGCGTAGCAAAGACCCGACGCTGGCGATTCCCGTGCGCAGCCTCGCGAATGTCACCTTCGACGAGAAAAGGGGCCTGATCGAGATGGGTCGAAGGAAGCAGGCGCGCTCGTTTTTCAACGTCGGGATGGCCAAAAAGTTCATGCAGACGGTGCTCGTGGCCGATGCCCTCGCCGAACTTCAGCGTTCGAACCTCACGACCTCTCTCCGGGAGATCTACTACCGCACCAAGCACACCATTAAGAACTCGCACGAAAACACGTTCGACGGACAGAACGAATCCGACCCACTGATCGAAGACCTTGAAGTCACCCTGGAAGCACTGCGGGAGGAGCTGCACGTGCGCGCCGAAAACTCCGGCACGGTCGTGGGACCGCTCGTATTGGTCGATGACGGTGACCGGGTCGACTGCACCAGGCTCGGGAAAGGCGGTTACTCCGTTCCGTCGATCGTCGAGCCGGAGTACATTCAGATCACGAAATGCACGGCTGATTTCGTTCTCCTGGTTGAGAAAGGGACTCAGTGGAATCGCCTTTCCGAAGACAAATTCTGGCGCCGATATAACTGTATCTTACTAACCGGAAACGGCCAGCCGCCCCGCGGTGTCAGGCGCCTCGCGCGCAGGCTGCACCAAGAATACCACCTTCCGGTCTATGTCCTCGTGGACAATGACCCATGGGGTTACTACATCTACTCGGTCGTCAAGCAGGGATCGATCAATCTCGCGTTTGAAAGCCAGCGCATGGCCATTCCCAAGGCCAAGTTCATAGGCTTCTCCAGCGCCGACCCCGACCGCTACGGGCTCCCGCGTAACGTCGGCATTAAACTCAATGACAAAGATGTCGGCCGAGCGCGCGAACTGCTCAAGTATCGATGGTTTCAAAAAAAGGCCTGGCAGGATGAAATCAAGCGGATGCTCTCGAGCGGTCTCAAGTACGAATTGGACGCGCTCGCCAACAAGGACTTTCAGTACCTGACCAAGAGCTATCTCCCCAGAAAGCTCAAAGAAAAAGACTGGCTGGATTGACCGGAGTCCGACTGGAGTAGGTCCAATCCCATTCGACGCTATCTCTGTTTAACCTGAGCCAAGACCTCGTCGACCAGCTTTCGCAAAGGCTTTACGTCTTCGTATTGGGGCAGGCTGGACAGGAGATATTTTCCCCCTTCTTTCGGCACCTGCTCCTCTTTGAATGGGATCATGTCCTTGGGAATATCCGTGCGAAACGAGTTTCTGCCCGTTAGTTTCTGCCACACCAACTGGCCCTCGCGAGACAAGAACCAGTTGAGGTAAACCTTGGTCGCATTGGGATGAGGAGCGTTTTTGAAAACGACGATATGCCCCGAGCCCGTGCTGATGGTGTCCCCCTCTTTTTCGCTGAAAATCTGCATTAACGGCAACCCCTGTTTGCGCGCATTGTCCGTGTTCTCGAATTTCGCCAAAACGTGCATGTGATATTTGCCCGCGCCTACCCAGTCCATCATTTGGTGCTCGTTCACAGCGAAAGTGACCTGCGTCTCGGTGAGAAGTCGTGTGATGAACTTCGGACCGAGGTCAGGGCTGTAATAGATGAATCTCCAGTTGCCGATGTTGCCGGCAGAGTCTGGGTCCGTCATGACCAACTTTCCTCTATGCTTCGCCCTAAGCAGCTCCCACCAGGACTGAATTTCACCAGGCTTGATGAAATTCGTATTGATCGCGCCGATACCCGATCCGCCGTCGCCCTGAGCCATAAAAACGTGCTGCCCCTCGGGATCGGAGTAAAGATGCTTCTTGGACCACCATTTCGTCTGATCCACTACCTCGGGCAGAATCAACAGCGGCGGTATCGGCTGCAGATGTCCGGCCTTGTGATAGACCAAGACCATGGTTCCGCCGCCTCCGACGCTGAGGTCAACGAGATGCTTGCCCGCCCTTTTCTCCGCCATGACCTTCTTGGCCAGGTCGCTTCCGGATCCGCCGACAAAATTGATCTTGATCTTTGGATAGGCGTCCTTGAAGGCAAGAATGGCTTTGCCAACGCCCGCGCGGGACTGCCCGTAGATCGTCACCTCGCCTTCCTTTTCAGCGGCGGCTACGGTCTTTTCCCAATCCTGTTTCCAATCGCCGTGGACGGAAGTCACAAGAACGGCGCCAAGCCACAGTCCGGCCAACAGACCTGCTTTCACTGAAGTGCTCACAGCACACCTCCTGGAAATTTCCGGGGCCTCAATATCACCGCTGAATCTGATCGCCTCATACCCCGGTCATGGGATTTCAGCAGAATCATAATTTTCAACCTCATTCCTCGCGCCAAACAGCCTAACGCGCCGGTAGAGGTCCAGGGCCGGCCAGCTTATTGAAGAGCTCCACGACATCCGCGTCGCGCGGCATTTCGCTGATCGCTTTCTCCAGGGCTTCCGGCATCAACGGCGTCGGATCGTCCCCTGTGAGTTTGTGAAACTCCTTGTGGAATTCCGGATCGCCGAGAGTTTTGCGCATGGCTTCTCGGAGAATCTGCACCCGTTCTCTCGGGGTCGCGGGCGGGAGAAAAAAGCTCTGGCCAGAAAGCCTGAACGACCGGAACATGCCGAGCAACCTCTTTTCTCTCGCCGACCCGGCAAAACTCTCAAGCTCCGGCAGTTGGGCAAAGCGCGGGTGGCGCTGTCCTTTGGGAATCTCGATGCTGGTGTGAATATCCACGAGGTTTTTTTCAAGCCACTCGGGGGATCGAACAATGATCGTTTCTCCTGTACCCGCTCTTGCGTCTATTTCACCTCCCATTAGAGCGATATCGATTTCCGGACCGGTGTAGCCCGTAACGAATTTGGGCTCTTTGAGGCCAAGATAGTGCGCGAAGAGCCGGCCGGTGATGTAAACGGGGTGCCCGACGGATTGCGCTCCGATCCGTACGCCCGGCGCAGAGCGTAACTTCTCCAAACTCGTCAGGCCAGCGTTTCTGTTCGTTAGAAAGATGTAATGCTGCGCGCTGTCCGGGGTCCCGAGATAGATGAACTTGTCAATGTCATATTGGACACCGGTTACACCCAGGACCGCGTTTGCCACCAGGGCAGCGCCCATGCTTCCGACTGTAAGGCCGTCCGGCCGGGCTCGATAAACGTGATTTGCCGCCTGACGGCCTCCCCCGGCTGCCATGTATTGAACGATAATGGTGGGGTTTCCGGGAATATGTTTGCGTAAAACTGAAGTGACCGCCCTCGTCCTCATGTCCGCCGAGCCTCCAGGAGGGCCGCCCAACACAACCGAAATCGTTTTGTCTTGATAGAAAGGCGCCTGGGACAGCGCGACTTCAGCACCTACCGCCAGATAGACTAGCGCAACGAGGAAAATCGTTTTCATTTCTCTCCCCTTGTCCTCCGTGCTTTCAACAGCCTCGTACCGCAATCGCGGTCAGATGTCCAGAAACTCTGTTGACTTAGGGCCAAGAAAGCTGTCCTAATTGAGCGGATTCAAAAAGCCGGCGAAGCGCAAGGAGGGCTCGATGAAAACGATGACACACGGAGCGTTTCTATTTCTACTGACGCTTTTTCTACTGCCTCACATGAGCAAAAGCGCTTTCTCTGCTGACGGTTCCGGCAACGTCACCCGCGTTCGCATGGGCTTGGCGGCCAGGAGCACCACTTCCATGCCCTTTTTTGTTGCGCAGGAACGTGGCTTTTTCCGGGAGGAAGGTCTCGAAGTCGAGCTGATCGTGATGCAGGCGATTCAAACGATCCAGGCGACTTTGGGGAAAAGCACGCAATTTGCTTCTGCAACCGGAAGCGCCATCAGTTCTGCTGTTATGGGCGCTGACATAAAAGTAATCCTGGCCGTCACGGACCGGCCGTCGTTCGATCTTATAGTCCAGCCCAACATCACGAGTGTTCAGCAATTGCGCGGAAAGAAAATTGGCACCGGCGGTGTCGGCTCCCTGGCGGAAATTCTCGCGCGCCGGATTCTCGCGGCGCACGGTGTTCGTCCCGACGAGGTTGCGATTCTCGCAACCGGCCCGAGCCATCTAACCTATTTGTCCTTGAAAGCCAAGGTCATCGACGCCGCGCCGCTCCAGATGCCTCTGACCTTCACCGCTCAGGATGAAGGTTTTCGCAAGCTAGTGTCCGCTGGCGACGTTTATCGATCGGTGCAGGGGGGGCTGGCCACGACCAAAGCGATACTTGCAGAGCAGCCCGAGCTGGTGACTAAAGTTGTTCGCGCGATGCTGCGAGCAACCCGCCTGATCAAATCTGACAGGAACTATGCCATCAATTTCCTCAAGGGGCCTTGGTTGGATATCGGCAAAGACCCGGAAAAGATCGCCGCGCGCGTCTATGACGTTGCCGCTCCGGCGCTTTTGGAAAACGGCGCGGTCGATCTGGAGGTACAGCGGCAAATGATCGCCGATGCTTCGGTGCGCGCCAAGCCTGCGCAGCCGATACTTCCCGAGCAAGTGTTCGACTTTAGTATAGTACAAAAGGTCAGCGCGACTTTGAGATAGCCCTCAGCGCGACCAAGCGCGTTTATGGGCGCCTACTCCACAAGCCTGACTGTCGCCAGCGCAGGAGCAAAACCTAGATTGAGGTTTAGCGTCGTGCCGCTACTAACTTCAACCTTCCGCGCGACTATCGAAGTCCACGGAGCGCCGGTATTTATCGTCGTGTTACTCTCGAAACTCACCTGATGCTTTGGAAAGTACATGATTCCTGATAACGACGTGGAGCTAATATTACTCGCGATCAGGGCGTCTGCAGAACTGTTGTCTTCGGGAATGGCTGGATCTTGATAGAACAAAATGCCTGTTGAGAACGGGGCGGAGAGGACGGCCGAACTGTTGCTGGAGATGTAAATCCGGCCAGCCTTATAAGGATCGGTTTGATAAGTATTGTAAAAAGTGACGTCGCTTCCGGTGACATGGGAGCCGCTTTCGACAGCAAGCCCACCGTCTTTTAAAATATAGACCCCAGGGCTGAAGGTAACTGTAGATTGGGTTAACAGAATGCCTCCGCAGTAGACGCCTGGACTGAGGGTGTAGTTGGTCTTTTGCTCAACTTTGACCTGACTGGTATAAGTACACGCTTGACTTTTATCACCCGGTGGCTGCATACCGGCCATAGGATCGGTCACCGCAGGAGCATCGTAAGTCGGCGCCGGCGAGATCGTGCTGCCTGGGCCTGGGGTCTCGCCGTCGTTGTAGTCCTGGCTGACGTTAACGGAAGCGGCAGTTATAGACGAGAGGCTCGTCACCGACAATCCCGTGTCACTTTCGGAATTAACCTGAATGCCGCATGAGGGGGCATTGATCGTGGAACCGCTGCTGACTTCCAACGCCTTCGGGTCGTCCGGATCCAGTACCCAGATGCAACCCTGTCCGCTTGAATAACCGGCGACAGCCCGGGCGCGCACGGTTGTCGTATTGAAATTGTTGCCAAGTCCGAGAAGGTTCAACGCGCGCGCGAAAAATGTCCGGTGCGGGTGAGTTATAATCGCTTCGACAAAGGAATTCTGGCCGGCGTACGGTCCGCTTGCGGGTGGACGGTTAATATCAACATCGATGCTGTTTGAACCGTGAGGGAAGCCATTCGAATTGGCATCGCCACGCGCCGTAGTTTCGAGATCGGTGAAGGTGATGGCAGGGTCTCTCTTGAGCTCGTGGGCGCCGGCCAGCGCGGCGCTGTCGGCTGCGGTTTGCATTCCGCGCTTGTGTTGGTAGAAGAAGCCGACGTCCATGGCGAGGGCCAGAAAACCAAAGAGAATAACGAGCATTAGGCTGGTGAAGACCAGTACCTGTCCCATCTCGTTGCTGCAGCGGGCCGTTTTCATAAAGTTCTCCTCATAGGTGCCTAAATAGGTGCCTAAACGCTGAAATAAAATCGGCTGGTACGTTCGTCGTCAAAGAAGGTGGAGTCGGTGGCGCTCCCGTTGTGTTGTGAGATGACGGCTGTCCGGCTTTGTCCTGTCACATCGGCCAACCAGCGGACGTCAATACCCAAAGCGACCAACAGCAAGCCCAGGACTAGCAATAATAGAGCTACATAGACCAGACCTATGACGCGACTGGCTTTAACTGCTTCCATATCTGTTTGTCCGGTAAACCTTCGGTCCTTGCTATCCTCCCAACGATCTCTGGTGGCTATAAGGCCTCACTTAGATGGCAAACGGCGTGCCCACGCGGCTCTAAACCCTTCTGGTAACTATTCGTTAGTAGAATCAATTGCTTCCCGCTCTGGGCCACGGCTTCTCCTTTCGCCAACAGAGGCAAGAATCAGGTATCCCTGCCTACTGGCCACTGTAAATCGGGCCTTATTTCCCTTGATGCTTTAGTGCCCCATCCCTTAAAAACGCATAAATTCATAAGTCCTTAGCAACTGCAGGAAAGGCCGGCAATATACCTAAAGATATATTTTCCTATAGCTCATCCACGGGATACTACTGACTCATTACGCCTTGTCGCGGCAAGACCGATCGCGACTTAGGGGGATAAAACCGATTGGCAGGTCCTGTCGTAA
Source organism: Binatia bacterium (assembly GCA_035762645.1). Classification (GTDB taxonomy): domain Bacteria; phylum Desulfobacterota; class Binatia; order UBA9968; family UBA9968; genus DASTOD01. Next base: position 15,649 of record DASTOD010000559.1, read on the forward strand.
TGTTGAAACAGACGTGCCTCTTAGAAAATCTAGTGCTTACAAGATGTTACTGTAGCGACATCTCAGGAATGAGACAAAATTTTCGAGGGGCGCCCCTCATGAAGAAAACCGAAACGCGGAAAGTTGTTGAATTCAGTCGAGTTTCTATGCTGCGGAGATAAGCAATTAGATTGTACGGGCTTCACAATCAACTCTGCCGCTCATAGGCGGCAAGTAATCAACAGGCTTATCAACAGGTTTTGTGGAAATCTGGCAGGTTTCCAAGACCTACAGAAGCCAATGCCATTCCCGGCCATGCGTTGTGATTGGTGCACTTAGCGACTCCATACTGCTCGACAGCCCCACGACCCACGGGTAGTGGTTCAGTTTCGTCAAGATCTCTCTCTTCGTTCGAGATGACAATCCTCCAACGTGTCATTTCGAGCGGAGCGAGAAATCTTTCTCCCTTACGACAACTGGGTTCACTTCTAATTGAACCACCACCGGCCCACGCTTCGACGTTGACTCGATGGGAGTTCTCAAGTAGTGTCGTGCCATTTTCGAATTAGGCGACCAACACATTATGAAGATCGGTCTCTTCACTGAGTTTTCTTATCCGGGAAAGTCCGAAACCCAGATCTACCACGAAGTCTTCGAGCAGATCGCTTTCGCCGAGCAGCTCGGGTATGATTTTTTTTCGACGACGGAGAGCTTCGGTAAAGGCATCATTTCCTGCTCCCCGTTTCCGCTTGGCCTCTATCTGTTCGCGGCAGAGCGCTTCCGGAGAATCCGTTTTCTCACCGGCATCATGACCGTGCCGATCCACCATCCGGGCATACTGGCAAGCCAGATCGCCGCGGCCGATCTGCTAACCGAAGGGCGAATTATGGTCGGGTTGGGGCGGGGACATCCCTGGGTTTTAAATCGCGTCGGTGTGCCTGCCGCCGAAAGCGCGCCGCGATTCGAAGAAGGAATCCAGATGCTCCTCGATATTTTCAAGGATGGCTACATTGAAAAACGCGCTGGTGAATTCTGGCGGTTAGATGATTTTGAGTTGAGCCCCACGCCGGTTCAGCAGCCCCACCCACCCATGTATATCGCGGCCGCAACCACGCCGGACAGCGCTCTATTCGGAGGAAAGGTTGGCCAGGGTTTGGTCCAGCCAGGGTACCTAGGGATCCCCTTCCGACTCATCCGAGAGCTGGCCGGCGTCTATCGGGAAAACCTGCCTCCCGGCCGCTCCAGTGATCTTATCCTTGGTATCCACGCGCATGTGGCCGAGGATCACGACGAGGCCGTGCACAACGGCGCGCTCGCGCTCGCGTCCCAGGCCAAGGTTTTTTTGGAGACAAGTCACCGGCGAGCGCGGCTGGCGGGCGAAAACGAAGCTTACTCGACGAAAACCGAATCGCGAAAGGCCTTTGAGAAGCTCTGCGAACCGGAAAAGGCTCGCCGCGCCGTGGCGGATGAGGCACCCGAGATCATGGCCGTCTGGGGCAGGCCGGAAGAGTGCCTTGAGCGAATCCGTTATTACGCGGACTTGCTCCAACCGGAACAGCTCATGCTCAACATCGCCTCCGGCAGCCTTTCGCAGCAGAAGATCCTGAGGTCCATGCGCCTTTTCGCTGAAACGGTGATGCCTGCCCTGCGCGGAGCCTGACGATCTTCTTGTCGGCCTTCAAGTTAGATTTTGCCCTGTTCTTTGAGATGGTCGATCCGTTGTCTCACGATCTCGCCGAGATCCGAAGACGGCAAGCCGTCGGGAATCGGAAGCGATTCCGCTCCCAGCTGAGATATTTTTTCGTTGAGAGCATGAAGGCTCGATCGGATCCTTTCGTAGTCTTGCAAATACTGCCGGCACGCCAAAATATTGTCATCGATCTCTTCGAGGCATTTTCCGAGTCTTCGGCTTTCTTGGCCGAAGCTCTGGCGTAGATAGTCGACGTTGGCCTGGATGATTTGTTCCTCCACCGGCCGTATCTGCTTGGTGATCTCGTTTTTCATGTCCTGCAGGGCTTGCAGTAGACGCTCGTATGATTGTTCCTCTCTCATTAGATCCTCCGGCATTTGAAATCTTGGTTCTTTCAAGTCGACGTAATGTTGCGCCAACGATTCGGTAACTCGTTTTTTAACCAGCGTGAGGGCGGCACGGGCGTCGCGGATTTTTTCGTCGATCCGTATTTCTTCGGTCAACAGTTTAGCCAGGATTGCCACCGGGCCTGGCGCAGTTAGGATCACGGATGATCACTCCACGATCGCTGTCGCTTGGGTGTGTCTCTTGATCCGTCTCCAAAAGCGGTCAGTTTCTATTACCCAGTCTCAAAAAAAACTGCAAGTAAAAAAACGGTTAGTGGAGAAACAGAACGGCGGAAATCTCAACCGGAGTTCAACGATGCAGAGTTCGGGCCGATCGATGGAGTGATCGGGCGAGCGTCATGCGGCAGGGCAGAAGCAATCGATTCAGGTTTTTTCCGGGTCCTTTTTCTCCCCAAGCTGTCGTTTCCAGCCTAAAGTCCTAGCCTTCGCGCCAATGTTTTCCGCTTCGGCAATCATCCCCTTCTGCTGATAAAAAATCGAAAGGCTGGTGTAGGCCAACTCGTCGTCGGGTGCTACTTCGATCAATTTTTTTCCAAACTCAATGGCCTTGTCGAGATTACCCTGATGCGCATGCGTCATGGCTAGAGCGTGCAGAGCATCTGCATAGTGGGGATCTTCTTCGAGCGCCCGCTCGTAGGCCGTGATCGCCTCCTCCCATTTGTCCTGGGCGAAGAATTCCATTCCCTGGTTGTAATGATCTTCTTTACTCACGGTCTGGTAGTTTGTCAGACAGGGGACGAAGACGGCCGCGGCGCAGGCTTCTGAGCCGCTGCTTCGGGCCGACATTGCTGCAGCACAAGCTTTTTCAGCAGGACCGGATTGACAGGCTTCTTGAATATCACCCCCTGCAACCCTTCCAAGCAACTACGTTTGATGACGTGATCCTTATCATAATTGAACGCCGTCATCAGCACCACGGGAAGGTTGGGCGTTTTATGCTTAACGGTTTGATACAGGTGGTAACCATCGACGTCCGGCATCACCACATCGCTGAGCACGAGATCAAACTCCTGACGTTCCAAGCACTCCATTGCCTGGTTGCCGCAGGCCGCGGTTTCGACCGTGCAATGTTCCTCTTCCAGAAGATCTCTGAGGGATTCACAAATCCCTGGATCGTCATCAACCACTAGAATCCGTAGACCGTTCAACGGATAGCGACCCTCCGGCTTCGCACGTTCCAAACACCTTTGCCGCTCGTTCACTTGCAAGTCCGTCATCATCTTGCCCGCGAGATACTCTTTGGTGCCATATTCCCCTTCGTCCGCCATTTCGCCGATCCGCCCGGTAATGTCCTGAATCTTCTTGATCTGCGACGCGACGCATTCGAGCCGCTCCGATTCGACGAGATAATCTGCGTCTGTCGCAACGCGCCCGACGTACGTTTGTAACATCTCTAATTGATTAACCAGCACCTCTAACGAATTGTTGATCTCGTGCGACATGCCGATGGCGATTTCACAAAGCGTGACCAGCTGATCCCGCCGCCGGATCTCTCTGATGTCTTTGGCGAACCCGATCGAGCCAATCTCCTGCCCGCTGTCGTCGTAGATGATCGCCGCGGAGATCGCCACAGGAATGGTTTCGCCCTTTCGGGTTTTGAAGATCGTTTCGAAATTGCTCAGTCTGCCCTTGCCCTCTCCTTGGTCCGCGCGCATCGCCGCCATGACCCGGCGCGCTTCCTCGAGGCTGGGATATATTTCTAAGACATTCTTGCCCAACATCTCTTCGGGGGTGAATCCAAGATTTTGACGCGCGCCATCGTTGTAAAAGGTGATCGTGCCGCGCCTGTCTACAGAGATAATTATATCGGGACAGCTCTCGACG
>DASTOD010000560.1:0-10294 GCA_035762645.1 Binatia bacterium
AGAGGCGACCGAGGCGGCCGCAGCGCTGCCGACTTTCAGTTACCGTCCCGGTAACGGTCTCAACATCGAAGCGGCGGACAAGTCATGGGCTTTGCGCTCGACGTTAGAGTCTCATTTCCGCATGCTCTTTGAGAGCGGGCGGGACCAGGTCGGCCGGACCAACGGCGAGATCATGGGACGACGCTTCAGGCCGGGATGGTTGTATTGCATCAACAATTGCCTGTGGGAGCTCGAGGCAACGCTTGACCTCGATGGCTTTGCCACCAACACCGGACTGCAACGCGGCGCTCTCGTCATCAATATGGATAATATAAATCCATTTTTACCGAGCGTGCAGCTCGGCATGGAAGTGCAAAATGCCCAAGGCGGAAGCTTGGCGCGTCAAGGCTCGGGCGCAGTGGGCGCCCAGGCGGAGTACGATCTTCACACCCGCAACAACGGTTTTAATACCGGCCGGGCGGGACAGGGCGTGGTGCTTAACTGGGATGATAAACCACTGTTTGGGATCGGGACCCTCCGTCGCTTCCAGCTTTCGATGTCGGCGATCGCCGAAGGCGACGACGGCACGAGCAGCAATACAGACAGAAAAGACTTCAACGCCTACATGTCTATTCAGCCTTTCTCGCAGATAAAGAACAAGTGGATCAGCGGTTTAACTTTCGAGTATGGCTCCTGGTTCTGTAACGTGGATAACCGCGCAGCCCAAAATGGTTGCAACAATTATCAGATTCGCGATCATGGAGATGGCGCTAGGCAGGTACTTTTTCAAACCGGCGGCAACACCATCGGCGACGGTCTTCATATCGCGCATGGCCCAGGCATTGTCTGGAGCATTGGGCCATACACGATGCGCGCAATGGGACATTTCCAGAGAAGTGAAGACCGGGGAGCCGGAATCGGTGTATCGCCGGCTGGTGGGAGAGGCAGGAAGAAAGGCCAGAGCTTTCTGATCGGTCATGATCTGTTTCTCTGGAGTCCGAAGGGATTTTTGACGGGGAATGCCAACACGCCGGGTTCGATCCTTGTAGGCACCCACTTTGAGCGTGTGGATATGTCATTGGGTTGCAATGGCAATACGGGTATAACTTGCGCAAGCGTCGTAGCTGGCGGAGCGAACTCTGTATTGAATCAATTCCACCGAAACCGCGTGCTGCTGCGAGAGTGGGATCTGTTTTACTTCGTTGCGCCGCGCATGAGCATCGGAATCCACGTGCTATGGTACGATGCCTCTAACCTAAACAATGCTCGTAACCAGGCTGCTCACAACCTGGGCATCTGTAAGAACGCGCCTACCAACTGCAGAGTCGGCAGAGGCGGCGACTGGGTGGACGGGATGCTGAACTGGAGGTATACGTTCTAAGCTCAGTTTGACCAGTAAGCCTAAAAGGGGAGTCGGAACTCGACTCCCCTTTTTTATTGATCGGGCTTTTTGTTTAACCCTCGTTCACATCCGTCGCAGTCGCGGCCAATCGCTTTCCTTACGCCTACTCCAAATCAATGAATCCGTTTGCGTTGATTTTTTTATGATGTTAGAGAAGTAAGAACTCTGCTAAAAACTTGATTCTGTTAAAAAACTCTCATTCATCCTGCGAGAAGCCTCAGGACGAACGGAGGAGAGATTGAAATCAGTGGAGATTTTCCGTTCATGCTGAGCTTAGTCGAAGCATTCATATGGTTTTTCACCAGAATCAAAACTTCATGCCTAATCGGTAATATTCTAAGCTCTTAGAGGAATTCTATGGACCACTCGATTCGACACTACCAATTTCATCGTGTCTACGCGATTATTCCAATTCTCGTCTTTCTGCTAACGGCTTGTAACCATCCAATTCCAAGACTGGGCATAGGAGGACGTTACGAAGAGGGCAGAGATCAGTTCTTTCGCGGCCCTGGCGGCGACATGGACAAGGCGGTAGATGCCTTAGAATATGTCGTAAGCCGGGATCCCACTTACAAAGATAGCCTCACTTGGCTAGGACGGGCCTATTACAGGAAGGGACGATATCAGGATGCCCACGCAATTCTGCAGCGGGCGTTGCTTGTCAACAAAGACGACGAAATGGCATGGGTTGCGATGGGACTGACGCAGCTGCGTCTCGGACAGAATGACAAGGGAATTGAAACCCTTAAAGGCGGTATTACTTTGTTCAGCCGGGTCATGACGGATACCTATCATGACTATCAGTATTGGGATAGCCGAGGCGTAGTCCGCGCAGCTATCCGACGTTCGGCCTTCCTCCTGACCAAAGGTGCAGAGGAAAAGGAAAATATTCTTCAGGCTACCGATCGATTTCTCGCACTGGTCGACGATGAGGAAAACTTCCAGAAAAACACGCGTAGAGTCAACAATAGACCTCTGTACGGGGGCTCACCTTAGAGGGGGTATGTCCGGCAACGGCGATAAAGAAATCGATGAGTAGGGGCAGGTTCAAACCTGCCCCTACGTTTTCCGGTGCTGCCAATCCTCCGCTTTACCGCGGGCTGTCGCCTCTCCCGTTGCTGTCTCGCCAGCGGTCGTGAATCTCATGACGCCGGGCTCGGTCGGGTTCTTCTTCCATTCGTTGGGCTACCCACTCGGTGTCGGCGATGAGTTTTTGCCAGTCTAGATCTCGACCCGAAATCATGGCGAGATCGGTTTGAATCGCCGAACGAATATCTCTACCGGGATCCCAGTATTGTCCGAAGGAAAATCGGTGAGCTTCATTAATATAATCGAGCCAATTGTGAATGCCGCGCATGCCGCCTTCGATTTCTTTCAAGCCTCTTTGCCGGTCGCCGTCACGCGCCAGGGTTAAGCCGAGATAAAGCCTAGCGAGGTCTTCTTCCTTGTTGGCAGAAATCGCCCGTTCCAGTGACTGCCGCGCTTGTGGCAATCTGCCCATAGCATATTCCGAACGCCCCACATAACTCCAAATGCCCTGGCGCAGATGAGTACCATAGACATAATTAGGGTTCTTTTGCGCGGCGCTGTGAAAATGCGCAAGGGCGGCTTCGTTGTTGCCCTTGAACCAGGCTTGTCTGCCGGACTCGACTTCGCCTGCGAGCTGGAAACTGGCGCAACCGGAAAGGAAAATAACTCCAACGACAAGAGCCAATGACCTCGTTAGTCTCATACTTACCTCCTAACAGTCTCCCCCTGTTCCTAGCAATCAAACATAATCGCCCAACAGGGAAAAAGCAATACAACCAAATGACGGTTTTTGGTGCTAGCGGAGCGAGGCCAATAGTGTAATCCAGACCCGAGCCGCGATAATCACAACCATCGACGCGTAGATGCGGCGCAGAGCGCGGGTGGGCACGCGTCGGTGAACGGATTCTCCCAGTAGCGCGCCGACCATGGCTCCGCTCACCACGAGCGTCGTCAAAAAAAGCGGGATTTGCCCGGTCACGAGCTTTCCGAGAAACCCGAAAGACGTGTTCATCATGGCGATGAGCAGACTGCTGGCGATTGCGATGCGGGTAGGAACCTTGAGAACGTATATGAGCAGCGGAACGAAAATGAAATTGCCAGCCCCGAGAAAACCGACGATCAAGCCGATGACCAACGAGACAAGGGCAAGAGGGACCAGAGGGACGGCGACGCTATCGGAAAGCAGGTCTTCTTGAGCCTCTGGCGGAGGCTTAAGCAACATCATTCCGGCAACCAGAAGCGTCACTAAAGCGAAAAGAACCAGCAGGAACCGCTCGCTGAACAATACGGAAGCCGCGCCGGCTACAAAGGATCCTATGGCAGAAAGGGACCCGGCAACGATGACAAGCCACCATTGAACCCGCCTGTTCCTTAAATGCGCAATGCCTGCGGCGACTGTGGAGAAAAAAACCTGACTGACGACGACGGCGGCGACGGTCCTAGCGTCGAGGCTCGGAATTCCGAAGATCGGAGGAATATAGTAAAGCAGCGGAAACATGACCACCCCGCCGCCGAAACCCAGGAGTCCGGCGGCAAAGCCCCCGAGACCTCCGATCAGCATCATGCAGGCGATGAGCGTGACGCTCATCCTAAGTTCCGAGATGAGGTGAGGATGACGTCACCCGCTGTGCTCAGGAAATAGCCGATACTGACGTAGGCGTTAAAGTCAAAAAACGCGCGGTTGATGCGGGAAAGATCGTCCGGGCGAACGATTCGATGCTCCCACCAGAGAATGGCCGAGATGATGACAAAGCCGGTCCAGTAGATGACTCCCATCTGCGCCGACAGTCCCACCAACGCCAGAAAGAAAAGGGTGCCGACGTGAAAAGAGCTGGAAAGCCGCAATGCGCCCGCGACGCCGAAGCGGACGGGGATTGAAAAGAGTCCGTATCGCCGGTCGAACTCGAAGTCTTGGAGCGCATAGATAACGTCGAATCCTGCGAGCCAGAAGAGCACGGCCAGGCCGAGAAAAAAAGGAACCGCCAGCTCTGCGAGATCGACCGGTGAATCCGACACGGCCAGCCACGCTCCTATGGGCGCCAGCGAGAGCGCCAGGCCAAGAAATAAATGGGATGTCCACGTGAAGCGTTTGGTCAAAGAATAAAAGAAAACAATCGCCAGAGCGACGGGTGACAGAACAAAACAGATGAAGTTGAGTTGGGAGGCCGCGAAAACGAAGACCAGGGAAGCAACGGCCGTTAACAAGACCGCTTCAGCGACTTTGACTTTACCCTGGGGCAATTCCCAGCCGCGGGTGCGCGGGTTGAGCGCGTCGTATTTTCTATCGGCGAGACGATTGAAGCCCATAGCCGCGCTCCTGGCGCCCACCATGGCGATCAATATCCAAGTCAGGTTTCTAAGGCTTACCGGATGGGCCGGCCAGGCCAGAGCGAGCGATGAAAGCGCGAAGGGTAAGGCAAATATGGTGTGGGAGAAACGAACCAGGCGACCATAGTCGACCATTTTAGATTTTAGATTTTGGATTTTGGATTGAGGAGAAAATCTAAAATCGGAAATCCATAATCGAAAATTCATAAGCCCAGCTTCTCCCAGATGGAGTCAATATACCTCTTGGTTTTCTCGTCCATAACGATGGCGTCGGGCCATTCCCGTTCGAAACCCTCGCTGCGCCATTTTCGGGTCGCATCGATCCCCATCTTCGAGCCGTAGCCCATGACGGGCGCGGCGTGGTCCAAAACGTCCACCGGACCCTCGACGAAGATGACATCCCGTTTGGGATCGATGTGATTGCCGACGACCCAGGTGATTTCGGAAAGATCCTGCACGTTGACGTCATGATCGACGATGATGAGCGCTTTGGTAAACATCATTTGACCGAGGCCCCACAGCGCATGCATGACCTTGCGCGCGTGGGCGGGATACTCCTTCTTAATCGAGATAATCGCCAGATTATGAAAGACGCCATGAACCGGAAGATTCATGTCCACGATCTCAGGTAGGGTCACGCGAACAAGAGGCAGGAAAAGCCTCTCCGTAGTTTTGCCCAAATAGGCGTCCTCCATGGGAGGCCGCCCGACGATGGTGGTCGGATAGATCGGGTTTTTCCTGTGGCTGATGCAAGTGACGTGAAAAACCGGGTAATCGTCCGCCAGCGAGTAAAATCCGGTGTGGTCGCCGAAAGGACCTTCGCGGCGGAGAGGTTCCGATGGATCCACATAGCCCTCGATGACAATATCCGCGTTGGCCGGCACTTCCACATCCACCGTAACGGCTTTAACAAGTTCGACGCCTCGCTTGCGCAGAAAACCGGTAAAGAGAATTTCATCGATTTGGTCCGGAAGCGGCGCGGTAGCGGCATAAATCATCGCCGGGTCTCCGCCCAAGCATGCCGCCAGCTCCATTCGGCCGCTCTGCTCTTTCTGGTGCTGGTAATGGCGCGCACCGACTTTGTGGAGGTGCCAGTGCATGCCCGTCGTTCGCTCGTCGAAGACCTGCATGCGATAGAGCCCGACGTTGCGCGTTCCGGTGCGGGGATCTTTGGAAAACACCATTGGAAGCGTGATAAAGGGTCCCGCGTCGCCCGGCCAGCAGGTCAGAACAGGCAGGATATCCAGGTTCGGTTCGCGTATGATGACCTCCTGGCAGCTTCCTTGGTTGATAATTTTCGGCGGAATGCCAGCGAGGTGAAGCAGTTCGGTTAGCAGGCGCAGCTTGTCCTTAAAGGATTTCGGTGGTTTGGTCTGGATTAGCTTTTGAATCTGGGCGGCGATTTCTTCAACGTCTGTAACGCCGAGTGCCAACGCCATTCGCTTCGCTGAACCGAAGGCATTGATGAGAACGGGAATCTCTTTCCCGACCACATTCTCGAACAACAGCGCAGGCCCGCCGCGTTTCATTACCCGATCGGCGATTTCGGTGATTTCCAGTTCAGCTTTGACCGGATGACGAATGTGCCTAAGCTCGCCCGCGCGCTCTAAAACTTGAACGAAATCCTGGAGGCTGCTATATGGCATCTACTCGCCTGTAAAATCTTGAATGAAAAGCAATAATCCGAGAAGAACCAAGAAGTCAAGCAAACCCCGCGCCACGAACTTACGTCGCTGGGTTTGGGGTGCTGACTTTCGCGAAAGTTCAGAAGATCCATCGCCGCACTTACGTGTGAAGCATTCAGCGGTGCGGGGTAAACTTACTGATACCGTTTTAAACCGAAGCAAAGCTCCTTGGGTCGTTCCGGTCATTGTGGCGTTAGCCACATCTGCCGCGTTTTTTCCCGCCCTCGGAAATGAATTTGTCAGATGGGACGACGACAAGAATCTCCTGGATAACCCCCATTACCGCGGCTTAGGATGGAGCCAGCTTCGCTGGATGTTTAGCACGTTCTTGATGGGGCACTACCAACCGTTGAGTTGGGTCACCTTCGGATTCGATTATCTGCTTTGGGGGATGAATCCTTTCGGCTATCATCTGACGAATTTGATTCTTCACGCCGCCAATGCAGTTCTCTTCTATTTCATCGCCCGCAGGCTGCTATCAGCCGCGTTATTCGTACCCGAGGGGGAAAAACCCTGGCAGCTTGGTTTCAGCGCAGGGGGTGCGGCTCTTCTGTTCGCAATTCATCCTTTGAGGGTAGAGTCCGTGGCATGGGTTACAGAACGGCGTGATGTGCTCTCCGGGTTCTTTTATTTGGCGACCCTCTACTGCTACCTCCGCGCCGCTTGCAGGCCACCGGCCAGTGGGCAGCGATGGTGGCTCGGCGCAGCGCTGGTTGGCTACACCTTGTCGCTCCTCTCGAAAGGAACCGCAATGACACTGCCGGCGGTCTTACTTCTGCTGGATATCTATCCCTTGGGGAGATTGAAGACGCGGCTATGGAATGGTTTTAAACCGGAGTTCCGCGTCGTGTTGACAGAGAAGTTACCGTTTGTCGTTCTCGCCGGCGTATTTGCCATTATCGCCTTGTTCGCCCAGCATACCGGTGAAGCTCTTAAATCGCTGCAGCAATATAATCTCATTTCCCGCTCGATGCAGATTTTCTATGGGCTGACTTTCTATCTCTGGAAGACGCTTCTCCCGACGGGTCTATCCCCGATCTACGAATTGCCGATCGACTTTGAACCGTGGGCTGGGGCATTTCTCCTATCCGCAGTCAGCACTGTTTTGATCAGTTTGGTCCTGTATTTTCTGAGGCAACGATGGCCGGCGGCCCTGGCATCTTGGGTTTACTACATTATATTGCTGGCTCCGGTGTCCGGAATTGCCCAGAGCGGGCCCCAGCTCGTCGCCGACCGCTACAGCTATCTCGCTTGCTTGTCTTGGCCCTTGCTGCTCGGAGGATGGTTTTTCCGGTCCTGGCCGGCTCCAGAAAACAACCGTACACAACAATTACCGTTAATCGCTGCTTCGATAGCACTCGGCCTCAGCCTAATCACGATGTCGTTATTGACATGGAGTCAAAACCAGGTCTGGCGAAATACCCAAACTCTTTGGCAACATGCGATCGCTGTCACGCCGTACTCCAGCATAGCGTACTATAACCTTGGTCGTACCTTCGAAACTAAAAACGACATGGACGAGGCAGTGGAATCCTACCGTCGCGCGCTATCCATCAATCCCGAATATGCCAAAGCTCATATTAACCTGGCTGGGCTTTTAGCTCGTAAGGGTATCGAGACCGAAGCGATCGCCCATTACCGAAGGGCCTTGGAAATCCGGCCCGATAATGCGGGTGCGCGTAATAACCTGGGTGTGCTGCTCGAGATGCAAGGCGACGTCGAGGCGGCACTGGCCGAGTTTCAGAAAGCCCTGCATATCGATCCGAACTTTGATAAGGCTTTCTTCAACCTGGGGAAACTTTTTGCGCGAAAAGGTGATCTTGCGAAGGCCGCGAGACATTACGAGCAGGCCGTCCGACTAAATCCAAACGAAGTGGACTTCCAAATTGGTCTGGCCATCGTCTTGGCGCGCCAAGGGCAGCTGGAATCAGCCACAAGCCATCTCGTCAGAGCTGTAAAATTGCGACCGGACGATGCAGACGCTCATGTCCTGCTGGCGAGGTCGTTGGCCGCACAGGGGAAAAAGGATGAGGCCGAAAGACACTATCAGCAAGCTCTGCGACTTATGAAATCACAGAATCAGACTCCACCCTCGCACTAACCTTCTCGCCGCAGCGTCGTCGCCCCTCTATTAGCGAGCTCAAATCGGGCTTGGGAGCAGCATGAATACGGCAGCCCAAAAAAAAGATAGGCCTTCGCGAGCAGAGCGACGGCGCGCGAACCCCGAGGCAAAGGGCAGATCAACCGCTCCCACAGATACGGTCTGGTTCGTCGCGATCTTTGGCTCGGCATTTTTGCTGCGCGTGATCTACTTGTTACAAATCGAATCGATCCCGCTTTTTTACAATTTAGCCGGTGATGGCCGGACGTACGATGAGTGGGCACAACGGATCGCGGCTGGAGACTGGCTGGGCAAAGGGGTCTTTTATCAGGCGCCGTTGTATCCCTATTTCCTCGGTCTGCTTCAGGCTGTTGTCGGACACAATCTTTGGCTGATCCGCCTCATCCAGGTGATTCTAGGAGCCCTATCCTGTGCGCTGGTTTTCCTCGCAGGTCGGAATTTATTCTCACGAACTGCCGCGATCGCCTCCGGTCTGATTCTCGCTGGTTATGCGCCCGCGATTTTTTTTGATGGTCTCATCGAGAAAAGCATTCTCGACCTTTCGCTTCTCTCGCTGCTATTGCTGCTCCTTGGTCGAAGTATCGAACTGCAGCTTTGGACCCGGTGGTTGGTTGGCGGAGCCGTCGCGGGGTTTCTAGGGTTGTCGCGAGAAAACGCTCTCGTTTTGATCTTGGTTGTGCCGCTTTGGATTGCGCTCTACTTCTCCAGCGTGCCCCAGTACACCCGCCTTCGCTGGACGGGACTTTTCTTCCTCGGACTGCTGATCGTGCTCGCCCCGGTGGGATTGAGGAACCTGACGATAGGAGGTGAATTGACTCTCACCACCTCACAGTTTGGACCGAATTTTTTTATCGGCAATAACCCCTCGGCCGATGGAACCTATGGATCCGTCGGGACAATTATCGGCGAGCCGCAACTCGAGGGCAACGACGCGAAGCGGTTGGCCGAAACGGCTTTGGGACGGAGTCTGAGTCCCGGTGAAGTGTCCGCTTACTGGTTTCAACAATCCTTGAGCTACATTAGATCTGAGCCCTGGGAATGGCTACGACTGCTCGCAAAAAAGTGGTGGCTGGTGTGGAACGCGCGCGAGATCGAGGATTCCGATGACTTCTATATCTATCAGCAATGGTCGTGGTTGCTCAGCCTCTTTGCTTCGATCAACCATTTCGGCATCTTGGCTCCTTTAGCTGTGGCGGGCTTGTGGTTTACCCGTAATCGATGGCGCCAGTTATGGCTGCTCTACGCCATGATCCTATCCTTGGCTCTGAGCGTCGCGGTCTTCTATGTGTTCGGCCGCTATCGCTTCCCGCTGGTTCCGTTGCTCGCGCTCTTTGCGGGCGCGGCCCTGGCGGAGTTCCTGAATCTTTACAAGAAGCGAGCGTGGCCGGCCTTAGTGGCCGCCCTAGGTATCTTGCTGGTTAGTGCGGTGATCGTCAATTGGCCGATCTACAGGGTCGGGGGGCCAGGCGCGGCCGGGTACAACAACCTATCCAATGCCTTCTACAAACAAGGCAGAGTTGACGAAGCGATTACGACGGCTCTGAAAGCTGTCCGCTTGCAACCCGATTACGGCGTCGCTCATTACAATCTGGGCAACCTTTATGCCTCCCAGGGCCGCTTTGAATTGGCCAAACGACACTTCGAAGAAGCGCTTAAGCTTTATCCGAATTACGCCGATGCGCACAGCAATCTGGGGCAGCTCCTGGCAGAGCAAGGGGACATCGACAGCGGCATCAGCTACTTTCGCAA
>DASTOD010000561.1:0-2781 GCA_035762645.1 Binatia bacterium
CACCTTTGCAGTGAGATGGGTCTGCAGCTCTCTGATGGCGGCGTCCTTCGACTGCAGTATCTTCGTTTTCTTATCAAGTTCTTGCTGCAGCACAGTCTCCAGTTTTTCTTTGCCGGAAGCCAACTCGGACATTTTTTGCCGCAAAAGATGGACATCGGACGTGAGCGCTTCCAATTCCACATTTCGGGTCTGCAGCAGTTCCTCTTTCTCATTCACATCGGTTTGCAGAGCATGGATCTTCGCGTTTAACTTCTTTTCCAGCTCTTTTATGGCGGCATCTTTCGCCTGTAGCGCCTCCATGTGCTGTCTCAGATTCTGTTGCAATACGTTTTCCGCCTGCTTTTTGGCCGACCCCAATGAGGCAAGCTTATTCATCTCCGACCTCAGCGCTTCGAGCTGCGCGTCGCGATCGTTCAAAAGCTTGTCTCGGTCAATAAGCTCCGCTTCGAACGTATGGGCTGTCTTAGTCAAGGTGGCTTGAAGATGTTTTAATGTAGCGTCCTTGTTCTGAAGAACTTCCGTTGTTTTCTTGAACTCCCGTTGCAGCACATGCAGCACATTCTCCGCGCGGTCTTTAGCCGATTCCAAATCGCTCAGTCGCCCTGTAGTGGTTTTCAGTTCGGACCGAAGCGTCTCCAGCTCTATATTGCGGCTCTGTAAGAGCCCTTCTTTCTCGCTCAACTCGGCTTCTAGAGTCCGAAGTGTCGCGGTTAGCTGCCTCTCGAGATCTTTCATGGCGGCGTCTTTGGCCTGCACCGCCTGCCTTTCCTTTCTCAGCTCCTCCCCGAATAGGCTCTCGGCTTGAGTCTTGGCCATTCCCGTCTTGGCCAGTTGTGCCTTGAGCGTCTCCAGCTCTTTGGCCCGCTCGGCAAGCAGCCTATCTTTCGCGCCCAACTGAGTCTCCAAAGCGCGAATCTGTCCGGTTACGTTTTTCTCTAACTGTTTGACGGCGGCGTCTTTGGCCTGCAAGAGGTCGGTCTTTCTCCTAAGGTCGTCCCGCAGCGCGCTCAACTCCTGGCCCCCAGTTCCCCGCGCGCCGCCTTGTTCCGTCAGCCCGTTCAGTTGAGAGCGGAGCGCCTTTAACTGCGAATCCCGGCTCTGCAGAAGTCCTTCTTTTTCGCTCAATTGATCTTCCAGGGTGACAATCCTTTTTAGTCCGGCCTCCAAATCTTTGAGTGCAGCCTCTCTCGCCGCCCGAGCGTGCTTTTCTTTCCAGATCCAATCCTGCAGCGAGGTCTCCACCTCCGCCTTTGCAACCTCCGCCGCGACGAGCCGCTCCCTGAAAGCCCGGATCTCTCTGCCACCGGCGGCCTTTAAGGCGACTCCGATCATGAGGAGCGCAAAGATCGACATGCCGCCGTACCATAGACCGCTAAGGTTCCCGAAACCGAGAGTTCCATCGGCGATCAATTGCGCGGGATCCTTAAAGAGAAGCGAGCGAAAACGTTCGAAGGAACCTTCATTGCCGCCTGAATACGTGAGGATGACTATACCCAGCGCGACAGTACCGGCGAACAACACAATCAAAATCTTGTCTAGGTTTCGCATGTCCAAAAAAGTGTGGATAGGCTATCGTCAGGCTCTCAAACTGTGATATTTTACGCTTAAATTGAGGGATTGCCAGAAAACTTTTGGTATTTTTTTGGATCGCGGGGCCGCCGATGAACAAAGCTTCCAAAAAATGATCTGGTTTCCGCAGAATGTCACATGGACTTGTGACCGAGATCGCTTAGAATGAGTCCAGTTTAAGGTCAGGGGGCTTCCGATGAAACAAATCTGCTTCGTGTGTCAGAACGTCGACTGCAAGAGCCGAGGGTCCGAACGAATCATGAATGAGCTGGCCAGCCAAGTCGCTGCTCGATCGATCGACGCCGAGGTGAAACCTTACCTGTGCTTCGGGGCGTGCGAAGAAGGGCCTAATGT
Organism: Binatia bacterium; assembly: GCA_035762645.1. Lineage (GTDB taxonomy): Bacteria > Desulfobacterota > Binatia > UBA9968 > UBA9968 > DASTOD01. The sequence continues at coordinate 1,924 of DASTOD010000561.1, forward strand.
CGTATTCCATCCGAAAAGAGTTTGGTATGCAGGCGTCAAAATGGAAGATGTGCCCGAGATAGTGAATTCGTTGGCGGGAGGACCCAACGTCGCTCGACTCGATACAATCGATCCAGCTTTGAAAGAGATCACCTACTCACTGCTGGATACCGGTGTATTCTGACAAGGCTTATAGCGTATGGCTTATGGGCGTATGGTTCGATCTAGATGCCCTAAGCTCAGAGGCTATTTCGATCGCGCGCCTCGCCTCTGGGTTTTTCTGAGCAGCCTGTGATTCAAATATTTCAGCAGGGTCCTTGAAACGGTTCTGAATCTCGGGTCTCGTGTTTCGTGTTGGGAGAGGAACTCGAGACGCTCAACCCGAAACTCGAAACTGGCGCGTTTCCGAGGCAATGAAGCGGCGGACTCCTACAGCCCCGCGGCCTCCTCGCGATAGAGGTCCAGAGCTTTAAGAACCGGCGCATCGCTCATAGAAAAAAGAATCGCTTCCGCCGCCGCCCGGTTAAGGTGACGATGCGGATACCAGAGCGGCACGACGAAAGAGTCTCCTTCTTCCCAATCGAAGCGTTCGTCACCGACAAAGCTCGACCCACGGCCGCGAAAAATGTGGTAAATGACCGTGCTCGTGTGCCGATGGGCCTCCGTTTCTTTGCCCGGGGGCAGAAGGCTAAGAGCACACTGGATCGTCGGCATGGTGGGACCGTCTGTTACGGGGTTACGAAATTCCAAGAGGTAGCCGTCGAATCGATCCGGAGTAGCTGTTTCAGTGACAGCCTTTAAGCTTCGCTCGGTATCGGGCCACCGATAATGAAAAAATTCACCGAGACCGGCGACGCGGGGCGTAGCGTGGGCCGCGTC
>DASTOD010000562.1:0-5508 GCA_035762645.1 Binatia bacterium
GTCCGGATCCGTGGAGGGGGTTATGGGCGACCATGATTCCTACTCCGACAGCTTCGGATTTCGAATTTTGGTTGATTCCTGGGCGTGCTTGGCGCGAGGGAAATAGTGAACTCGGGCAAACCTAGCATGGGAGAACCGGTCGGAGAAAAAGTCGTCATTGGCATAGGTAACGACGGCCGGGGCGACGATGCGGTTGGACTCTTGGTCGCCAGGCGTCTGCTCGAAAGGGGATTGTCAGGAATCAGTATCCGCGAGCTTCGCGGCGACCCCACGTTGTTGCTGGATATTTGGGAAAACGCCGAAACGGTTATTCTGATCGATGCGCTTCGATCGGGTGCCGCGCCCGGAACGCTACACCGGCTCGACGGCGAAAGGCTGCCTATTGATGAAAAGATCTTCCGCTTTTCCACCCATGGCACGTCTATCGCCGCGGCGGTGGAATTGGCCCGCGCGCTGGGACGGCTGCCGCGACGCTTGATCATCTACGGGATTGAAGGCAAGAGATTCGGCGTGGGCGAGGGAGTTTCGCCCAAGGTCGAGCGCTGTATCGACAAAGCTGTCGGAGCGATCGCGGAAGACCTTCGAGTGAGCGCGCTGGAGCCATAAACATGCACGAGTGGCGATTGGCTCATTCGCTAGTTACGGACATTACACGAGCCGCAGCTCTTCACGATGCCATCAAGATCTTGACCGTGAAGATTCGCGTGGGTCCGCTTGCGGGCATCTCCGCCGATCACTTACGCGAGCAGTTTCGCGTTGCCGCTTTAGGGAGCATTGCGGAAGGGGCCTCTTTAGAAATTGTAATTTCAGACGGGTTGAACGGCGACGAGGCGACCCGAGTCGTGATCGAAAGTTTAGAAGTCGCCGATTAGTTTCAGACGAACAGGCCCCACTCGTCACCGCTGGAGGGTGCCTACATATTCGGCGATCATTTTTGCTTTCAATAGGGTCGTGAGCTCCGGATACCTGTCTTGTTCTTTTTTGAAAACCTCCCCCCAAACCGGCATCTCTCGATCGCCATGGGCTCGGACGATCCTTCTGCCGTCGATTACCGACATAACGGTATCCAACGGATAAGTCCCGTTGTTTTTCTTTTTAAGGATACTCAGGTCCGGAACCTTAACGCTCAGGTAAGGGGTGACCGAACCCTTACCGCGCCCGTCCGCGCCATGGCAAGAACCGCAATATTGAATGTACCACGCTCGGCCTGAATCGGTCTCAGCGCTTATAGATTCTATGGGGTGATTCCATAGCAACAAAATCGTCAATGCACAGATCGAAATAAATTTCATTGTCGCTCCTCTTTTGGCGGTACTAATGGCATGAGTCCACACTGTAACGCAAGGGGTGCCTTCGTATACTCGCGCGACGGGCATCCGCCGGGTTGCGGGTGATTATTTCTTTGCAGACCTGAAATTATTCCGCTGATCTTTTCGCAATTCCGGGAATTCCGTCATGGTCATATCTCCGAACCGGAGCCAATTGCTCAGAAACGTGGAAACTTTTGTCCGTCCGGCTTTTCCCTTGTTGGCATCGAACCTGCGTCTTCAGATAGTGGCAATTGAGTTGCAACCAAACCAATAGGCGATCCCCTTCAAGGAGGGAGAAGCGATGGCAGATGAGAAGGATCGATTCGGCGAAACAATGAAATTGCTCGAAAGAGCGAAAGAAGACATTTACTTCGCCGAACGAGACCGCGAACTCATTGAAAAGCTCAGAGGGCAGCTACAGAAAGTCGAGAAGGCGGGAGGGAATCCGCGCTGCCCTAAATGCTCTGGTACCCTGGAGACCTATACGTTTCAAGGATTTGTTCTCGACCGCTGTCAGCAATGCGAAGGCATATGGATGGATAAGGGCGAATTAGAAGGGGTCATACGAAAGATCACCCGCGGCCCGCTGGGCGCGTGGCTGGACAAACTGACGTCTAGCGCGGAAACAAGAGGAGCCAAGTGATGAGACCGTTAGCGAAGAAATACAATACCCAGTACAAAAAAAGAATCGTCGAGAGAGACAGCTATCTTCCCCGGCGATCGCCCAAAGGGATTATCCAGTGCACTGGCTGTGGAGCTTTCTATGTCAGGCGTCACTGGACACTGATCCCTCCCAGTGGGTTCAGTAGCCCAGTTCATGCTCACCCCATTTACTGTCCCGCCTGCACAAAGTTGCGGGATCATTACCCAGGCGGTGAACTGCAGTTGCTAGGTGTTCAGGCAGGAGAGCGGGGGGAGATCGTCAGGATCCTGCGGAACGAGGAGGAGCGCGCACGGGAAAAAAATCCGCTTGAGAGGATCATGCGCTTGCAGGAAGCGAAGGGTAACTGGAAGATAGACACCACTACGGAAAAGCTGGCGCAAAGACTTGGCCGTTCCGTCAAGAAGGCGAGAGGCGGCAAAATCGCCTACAAGTGGGGCCATAACAACAAATTCGTCAGAGCGGTTTGGGAAAAAAGAGGGGAGTAGGCCCGGAGTTCAGTATCGATATTCGGATTTTGACCTCATAGGTTAAACGTCGAATCTGCGCGGCCATTGAATGCTACGGCCAGGTTGTGCATCGAGGAGATACCCAAGCAAGGTTGAGGCTCACCGAGTACCACCCCATACATGCGCCGAACGGCGACACAAGTAAGGGAAAATTACCATGAAAAAGATAGCAATGATTACCTGGCTTGCCTTTTCGGTTGTATTTGTTACTGGAGTGCTTCTGTCTAACTCGGTTTCTGCTCATTGTGACGGGATGGATGGCCCAGTGGTTAAAGCAGCCCAGAAGGCGCTGGAAACGGGAGACGTGAACCTCGTTCTCATTTGGGTGCAAAAGAAGGACGAAGATGAAATAAAGAAAGCTTTTCAGAAGACCCTTGCTGTTCGCACATTGAATCCGCAAGCGAAAGAGCTTGCAGATATGTATTTTTTTGAAACGCTCGTTCGCATTCATCGGGCTGGTGAAGGTGAGCCTTACACCGGGCTAAAACCTGCCGGACGTGATCTTGGGGCGGCGATACCCGCCGCGGACAAGGCACTTGAAAGCGGCAAAGCGGAGCCACTGGTTAAACTTTTGACTGAAGCGATGCAGGTTGGCGTGCGCGAAAAGTTCAAAGAGGTTCTGGCTAAAAAGAAATTTAAGCCCGATGACGTCGAAGCAGGACGGGAGTATGTGGAAGCCTATGTCTTCTTCCTCGAGTACATCGAGCGGATTTACGAGACCGCAAACAGTCCGGCCGGCGGCCACTCAGAGGAATCCAGGCAAGCCGGATCGCACAAAGAAGAAAAGTGCTGAAGCTGGAGGTATATACGAAATTTACAATCCCGATCCCATTGAAGCTGGAACATGAAGAGCTTCATGCGGAGCTTGTCAGGGCGACTCAAGCGGGTGGTAGAGTGGGAGAGGCAGCGAAGGGGGTCGCGAAAGTTCTCCACGACCATTTCGTGAAAGAGGAAGAGTTTGCGCTTCCCCCGCTCGGCTTATTGTCGTCCTTGGCCCGAGGCAAAGTTGACAAAAGCATGGGAAGCGTGCTCCGCATGACCGATCGTTTGAAAGCGGAGCTGCCTAAAATGCTTGAGGAGCATAAAGCCGTTGTCGCCGCGCTCAAAAACTTAATAGCCGCCGCGGAGGAAGAAAAAAAGCTTGAGCATGCCCGCTTCGCGGAAAAGTTGATGTTGCACGCACAAACGGAAGAGGAAGTTCTGTATCCCGCAGCGATCCTCATTGGCGAGCACCTGAAGTTGAAGCTCAAGACTTGAGCGATCAATGAAGCGATCGCCACAACTATCTGGTTTTTAGTGGAACTTCTACATGGCCGGTAAACTCTACCGTTACCTCGCGGACGATCACACGCGCCTCGAGGAACTACTTCAGCGCGCCACAAGCCATCCAAACAAGCTCGAAGCGTCGTCTTACGCCGAATTCCGCGCTGGATTACTCAAGCACATCGCGATGGAGGAGAAGATTCTGCTGCCTGCGGCACAACGGTTGCGCGGTGGCCAGCCGCTTTCCATCGGTCCCAAACTTCGCCTGGATCACGGCGCTCTTGCCGCGCTTCTCGTGCCTACGCCGACGCCGTCGATTGTCATGGCTATCAGGGCCATTCTCAAGGCCCACAACCCCATCGAAGAGGGGCCGGGCGGTCTTTACGAGCAATGCGAGGAACTGGCAGGCGCCGAGGCCGATTCAATCCTCGCCCAGCTGCGAAATGCTCCAGAAGTAAGAGTGGCCGCGCATATCGATTCCTCCAAAATCATCGAAGCCACGCGCCGGGCGGTGAAACAGGCCGGTTACGATTTTGAGCTGTGACAATCGGCGGTAGCGCGGTCTTTGACGCGGCAAAGCTTAAACTGGTGAAGGTCTAATCAACCGAGTAAGATTTCGAAACCGAGCCGAAATTGATTAGCTCGGCGTGACATCGCCTGTGACAGGTTGCACCGCCGGTTGCAAAATCTTCTAAGAGGGCTGTTTGCATGACGTTGAGACGAAAGAGAGGTGCTTCTACTATGGCTCGACTTCCGAGATCGTATGAGAATTTCAGAGAAAAATATCCTGAGATTTGGCAGGCTTATGACCGGCTTGGCGGCTTAGTTCACGATGCTGGACCGTTGGTCAAGAAGCACCGCGAGCTGATTAAACTCGGGATGGCAATCGGCGCTCGTTTGGAAGGCGCGGTCCATTCTCATGTACGGAGGGCGATCGAAGAAGGTGCGACCAGAGAAGAAATCTACCACGTGGTTCTTCTCGGTCTGACCACGTTGGGATTTCCAACGACGGTGGCGACTCTGACCTGGGTCAAGGACGTTCTAACAGAGGATACACCGCGCCGGGTGGGGGGACGAATAAGACGATAATATAATTTGTTTTCCACGCCGCCCGAGCAGGACAAACATATAGGCTACGATCACGGTCGTAAAAAGCTCCAAAAAGTCTTCGACCCAAAGATGAACCACCCAGAAGCGCCAAAAGTCGTTGACCACGAAGGCTTCATGAGGGCTCGCAAGCAGCCCTACGGCGTAGAAGGCAGGTATGGCGAGAGCCGCGTAGAAGAGCATCCAGGGCATGTTGCCAAAATGTTGCTCGCGCAACGTTCCGCTAAGCCCGCGCACCAGGATGAATACCCAAAGGAAAAGACCGACGATGAGAAGAATCTGCCAGAGCTGCCGAGATCCAGGTATTCCCAACCCTGGTGTCCAAATCCCGGTTGCCAGATAAGACGCGGAGACCCAAAACATCGCGAGCTGGACGTGCCATGTGCGCATGATGTTAAAGGGCAGAATCGCTGAAAAGTCGATTCCGAAAAATGCTCCCGGTTCGGCGCGATAATGCGCGATCAGGCCTCCCGTCAGGGTTTGCAAGACAAAGAGCAATGAAGATACGAAGAGAAACCACACCACGGCTCTCTGCGCAGGCGTCACTTGCACCTCGTCCACCGGGCGGAATCGGACCGCCCTGAGTTGCTCGTCGCTCCAACCTAACCAGTCGTAGCGGCCGAAATACAAGATGCAAAACTGAAAGAGTCCGCGGAAA
>DASTOD010000563.1:0-13459 GCA_035762645.1 Binatia bacterium
CAAGGAGGCTGAGAGAGCAGCCGAGATCCTTGGAGTCACGATCCAGTTTGCAGAGATGCAAGCGCGCAGCGACAAAGACTTAGATGACGCACTCGGTGCCATTGTCAGCAAACGTGCGAATGCATTGCTAGTGACCCCTAACCCGTTCTTCGCAGATCGTCGGCACCAGATTATTAATTTTTCAGCTCGGAACAAGCTGCCGGCAATCTATTTTGCCAGTGTTTTTGTGAATGCCGGTGGTCTTATGTCGTATGGTCCGAACGTTCGAGACCTGTGGCGTAGCGCCGCTACATATGTCGACAAGATCCTGAAGGGAACGAAGCCAGCGGAGCTTCCTGTGGAGCAGCCCAGGAAATTAGAGCTGATGATAAATCTCAAAGCCGCCAAACAGATCGGACTAACGATTCCGCCTCGCGTGCTGGCAAGAGCGGATCGGATCATCAAGTGATTTTGGATTTTCGATTTTAGGTGTTGGATTGAACGCCGGGAGAACAAACCGATGAACCCATTTCCTTTAAAGTCTCTTTGCGAGAATCGAAAATCGCCAATCCAAAATCCAAAATTGGTGGGGGTCTTCGCAATCGCTCTCACCCTGGCATTCGGCGGGGCTGTGGCCGAAGCGCAGCAGCCAGCGAAAATTCCCCGAATAGGATTCCTAACTACTTCCCCTTCTGTCTTCCCAGGCCGTATCAAGGCCTTCCGCCAGGGGCTGCGTGATCTCGGGTACGTGGAGGGGAAGAATATTGTTATTGAGTGGCGATATACAGAGGGAAAGCTCGATCGCGCTCCCGCGCTCGCGGCCGAGCTAGTGCGTCTCAAGGTCGACATCATCGTCTCTTCTGGGCCGACACTAACCAATGTTCTCAAGGAGGCGACGACCACGATTCCGCTTGTGATGGGATATCATACCGATCCTGTTGGTACCGGACTCGTTGCCAACCTGGCGCGACCTGGCGGAAACATTACTGGATTCTCAGTGCTTTCCCCGGAATTAGGCGGCAAACGATTGGAAATTCTGAAAGAGGTCGTCCCCAAGCTCTTCCGGGTGGCGGTCGTCGGGAGTTCAACCCTACCGGGCAACGCAGAAACGTTAAGGGAGACGGAACTCGCGGCAGCAGGGTTCGGCGTGAAGCTTCAATTCCTTAACGTATTAAGTCCCGAGGATATTGAGGCCGCATTCCGCCGCGCGGTCAACGGTCGTGCTGACGCACTCCTAGCACAGGGGAGCGGGATCCTCAATGCTCACCGAACAAAAGTTGCAGATCTTGCGGTAAAGAGCCGGCTCCCGGGGATGTACTACGCGGCAGAATTTGTCGAAGCCGGGGGGCTTATGTTCTATGGCGTGGACTTTCCCGATTTGCACCGGCGTGCCGCTATCTATGTGGACAAGATTCTTAAAGGTGCCAAGCCGGCGGACTTGCCAGTGGAGCAGCCGACCAAGTTCGAGTTGGTGATCAATTTAAAGACAGCGAAACAGATCGGTGTCACGATTCCGCCGAGTGTTTTGGCTAGAGCTGACAAAGTAATCCGATGATCGATCAAGCGAAAATCAAAATCGAAATGTCCGAGGTTGAGGTCAGCGTTTTTTGGCAACGCGGAGCTTTTGCCGCACAAGCGAGACTATGGTCTTGGCTGCGTGGACGGCCTTCTCTCCTTGCTCTTGGGTGTAAGACTCAAACGGCACGGCGGGAGGAGCGAGGGCGTCAGGATATCGGGTGGGAATATAGTATTGGTCCAATATTCGGCCGGGCGCGATGTGGCTCGAGAAATCTTTGTCTATGCGGGAGCACTCCTCGATCAACCTCGCCACCGAGTGAATGGGAACAGACCGCCGCCCTTGAGCAATGAGGAAACCTTTAAGGGCCTTTGACTGGCTTGCTCGCTCATGAAACAGGCGTCGGAGAAGTTGCTTCTGTCCTGGTGGCTTTGGGCAATATCGAGATCGTGCTCGGCTTGGCGCAACCAACGCAGCCCAGCTTCAGGGCTTGGCTTCATAGACGAGCTTACCTTCTTTGAGGGCTTGGGCGATGAAAGGGTTCTCCTCTTCCAACATCGCGCGGATTTCTTGAGGCGTGTAGACGAGGATATCGGCGTGAACGCCCGGGGGACAGAGTTTGGCCATAGCCTCAAGCTACTCGATAAAGGATTCGTGAGTTTCCTTAATAACAATCACATCCAAGTCGCTCTCCGCATCAGCATCTCCGCGAGCGGCTGAGCCGAAGAGGATGACCTTATGAGGCTGATATGCCCTCAGATTGTCGAGCAGAAGAGCGAGAGATTTCTCCACCGAATGCATCCCCAGTTAAATACATCTCGATGGCGGACAGCGTCAAGGGACGCGAACAGGAGGTCGGACCAGCGATAGAACGACCGTGGTGATCAATCTAAAAACCGCAAAGCAAATTGGGCTGACGATTCCATAGTCGGTCTATAGGGCGGATAAGGATCAGGTGATAACAGACTTTAGGCGGGAGGCGTAAGGCGTGAGGCGACAGAAGATTAGTCTTGGATGCTCGATTGATTTTCGATTACTGAGAAAGAGAGCCCGAGATCGGAAATTAGACATAGGTGCTTAGGAGTTCTCGCGCGAAGACACCAAGAACGCTAAGTGACGGGCCGAGGCTCGTCATCCCGAGCGAATGCGAGGGATCTGAAAGCGATCTCTCCCGGAGTCTACCCTGAGCGTAGCCGAGGGGGTCGAAATGACAAACCGCGCGCCCTTCGACGGAGTTTATCCTCAGCGGCGTCGGAGGGCTCAGGACACGCTTTGCGCGATTCAATTTGCCGATCTTTGACCTCTGACTCCCGATCTCTAGTCTCCCCTAACGCCTAACTCCTCACCCCTTACGGCTCTCCAGTTGCCTGCTTCCCTATTTCCCTGCTAAGGGTAATCGCGATGGCACAAACTGAACTCAAACGACAACTCGGTCTGTTCGATGCGGTCATGATTATTTCTGGAGACATGATAGGCATCGGCATATTCGTTACCACCGGAGTGATTGCCGAAACCCTGCCATCGCCCGGTGGAGTGCTGTTTATCTGGGTGCTCGGCGGCCTTTTGGCTTTGGCGGGGGCGTTGAGCTGTGCCGAGCTCTCAGCGAGTCTCCCTTACGCGGGTGGAGATTACATCTATATTCGCGAGGCGTACGGAAAACTGATAGGTTTTCTTTCCGGTTGGTCGTCGTTTCTCGTGACGTTCTCTGGCGCCATCGCGTTTCTCGCGGTTGGATTTGCCGGGTTTCTGGCGTTTTTCTTTCCCGCCATTGGCTCGGAGGAAGCCATTTTCTCACTTGCGATTCCACTCTTTCCCATAAAAATCACTCTTGGAACGGTTGTTTCCATTATCGTCATCATCCTGATTTCAGCGTTGCATTGTTTGGGCGTCCGGCAAGGAAGCATCACGCAAAATATCTTGACGACTTTGAAGATCGGTTCTTTGGCGGCAATCATTTTTTTGGGAGTTTTTTTTGGCAACGGGAATATGGAGCATTTTAGGCCATTGTTCGATTGGGAGAAGATCACGAACCTCAGCCTCTTCGGCGCGGCCTTTATTCCGGCGATTTTCGCCTACTCCGGATGGAACGCCATCATCTACATCGCCGGCGAGGTGAAAGACCCGGAGAAAAACCTGCCGCGGGCCTTGCTGGTGGCCAATTTGATTGTCATCGCGCTCTACCTGGCGGTCAATGCCGTCTACATCTACGGAGTGCCCGTGACGGAAATGAAAGGAGCGCTCAGGGTTTCCGAAGTGGCGACGACGGCTCTGTTCGGCCGCCAAACCTCCACCTGGATTACCGCAATGATCACGGTGTCGATCCTTGGCGCGTTGAACGTCGTCACGATGATCGGCCCCAGGATTTACTACGCGATGGCTCAGGATGGGATTTTTTTTAAGCGTCTTAGCCGGGTCCATCCGACCTTCGGCACGCCCACCAGCGCAATCATTCTCCAGGCTCTATGGGCATGCTTCCTGGTCGTCACCGGAACCTTCGGCACGCTCTTTACCTACGTCAGCGTCATCATTGTTCTTTTCTCGGCACTGACAGTCGGCTCCGTGATCGTGCTGCGATGGAAAAGGCCGGACCTAAATCGTCCGTACAAACTCTGGGGCTATCCATTGGTGCCGATCCTTTTCATTCTAGCTCACCTCTGGATCGCCTGGGGATCGCTTATCGAGAATCCGCTGGATACCTTGCGGGGCGTCTTCATCGTTGCTTTAGGCATACCCGCTTACCTTATCTGGCGGAGTCGGCCGAGTCATCGGTGACGGAGCTCAGAAGTGAGAATCGGGGAATGATTCACCGCTGAGGCGCTGAGAACGCCGAAGGATAGGCGTAAATTCGAAGCACGAAATCCGAAGCTCGAAACAATATCAAAATGACAAAAAGACCGAATGTTCCAAACAACCTCGATTCACGCCCCGAGTTTTGAATTTTGAAATTGTTTCGGATTTCGGTATTCGGATTTCGAATATTGCTGTGAGATTATAAGGTCCCAACCTCAGAAATCACGATGGCTATCAGAATTACGCGTGTTTATACCAGAACCGGAGACCGCGGCGAGACCGGCTTGGTCGGCGGCAAGCGCGTGCCCAAGGATTCAGCGCGCATCGACGCGTACGGAACTATCGACGAATTGAACTCGATCGTCGGGCTCGCGCGGGTTTTCAACGAAGAGCGAATCGCGCAGAATGAAGCTCATCGACGGCTGGATTTGATTTTGCGCCAGATCCAGGACGAGCTCTTCGATCTGGGGAGCGAACTGGCGACGCCGGCGGATTTTTTTAAAGAAGGCATGTATCGAGTCGGCGACCGCGAGGTAAAAAAGATCGAGCAGCTCATCGACGAATGTCAAAAAGAGCTGGCCACGCTGAAGTCATTTATACTTCCGGGTGGCGGCCGGGTCGGCGCCTATTTGCATCAATGCCGGACCGTCTGCCGGCGCGCGGAGCGAGATATACTTCGACTCTCCCGGATCGAGGAACTGGGCGAGTCGCCGCTGAAATACGTTAATCGTTTAAGCGATTTGTTCTTTGTGCTTTCGCGCTGGATCGCCAAACGGACCGGCGACAAAGAATATCTGTGGCAGAGGGGACTGGCGGAGAAGAAAAAGTGACCTCAAAACGTAAGGCGTCAGGCGTTAGGGGTGAGGCGCTTAACTCGGACTGCGCCTTACCCCTTACCACTCACGCCTTACGTTTTCATTTGGAATCGGGGAGGCGAAATGGGGCTTTTGGACGGGAAAAAGGGCGTGATTTTTGGCGTTGCCAACGAGCGGAGCATCGCGTGGGCAATTTCCGAGGCTTTTCACGCCGAGGGTGCCGAGCTTGCGTTTACCTACGCCGGCGAGATGTTGGAGAAGCGCGTACGGCCGCTCGCGGAAGGGATCGGAGCCAAGATCATCCTTCCTTGCGACGTCACCAAGGACGCTGAGATCGAACAGGTCTTCGCGACGTTGCGCCAAGAGTGGGGCGCATTGGACCTACTGCTCCATGCCATCGCGTTTGCCAACAAAGAGGATCTATCCAATCCGTACGTTCAGACGAGCCGGCAGGGCTTTCACCTTGCGATGGATGTGAGTGCCTACTCATTCGTGGCGCTGGCGCGCCATGCGGCCCCGCTGATGGAGGGCCGGAAGGCGGCGATGCTTACTTTGACTTATATGGGGTCGGAGAAAGTCATCCCTAATTACAACGTGATGGGTGTCGCCAAGGCGGCACTGGAGGCGAGCGTGCGTTATCTAGCTCATGACCTTGGCTCGAGAGGCATTCGCGTCAACGCCATCTCTGCCGGGCCGATCAAAACACTGGCCGCTTCAGGGATCTCCGGCTTCAAGGATATGCTCCACTACGTGGGCGAGCGGGCGCCGCTCAAACGCAACGTCGACGCTGAGGAAGTCGGAAAAGCAGCGCTCTACCTGGTCAGCGACTGGGGAAGCGCAGTGACCGGCGAGGTCTTGCATGTCGATGCCGGCTACAACATCATGGGGATGTGAGCCCTACGCGGTCTGGTGTTTCGGGTTTGGGGTTTTGGGTTAACTCGAGACCCGAGAGTCGAGACGCGAAACAGCAAAGGAGCTTTTATGGCAGTAAAAGAAATTACTCCACAGCAGGCGCATGAACTGCTCACCCAAGAGGCCGACACCATTTACATCGACGTGCGCACCGTTCGCGAGTTCGAGGCCGGCCACCCCCAAGGCGCCGTGAACATTCCGGTGGCCTTTCCCGACCCCGCGCGAGGCATGGTGATGAACGCGGATTTTGTCAAAGTCGTGGAGGGCCACTTCCCGAAAAACAAGAAGATCATCGTCGGCTGCCAGGCGGGTCCGCGCTCCAACGCGGCCGCAGGACTGCTGCAGGAATCGGGGTATCAGGATGTCTCGAACATGGTCGGTGGATTCGGCGGCATGCGCGATCCGATGGGCAAAGTCATCGCGCCCGGTTGGTCCAGTTTGGGATTGCCGGTGACCCAAGAGACCGGCGAAGGTGTAAGCTACGAGTCGCTTTCAGTGGTTAAAAAACCATGAGGCGTCAGACGTGAGGCGTGAGGGGGGAACGAACGGAAAGAAACCCGCCTAACCCCTGACGTGCTCTGGCAGGAAATGAGCGAGCGGCTTTATTTCAAACAGATGGAACTGGGCCCGATGCAGAACTTTGTGTATCTCATCGGCTCGACGGAGACGCGGAAAGCTGCGGTCGTGGATGCGGCTTGGGACATCGAAGAGATTGTTCGCCGCGCGGCTGAAGATGACATGGAAATCACTCATGCGTTTGTGACGCACACGCATCCCGACCACGTGGGCGGCCGCTTTGCCGGAATGGCGATCGAAGGCGTAACGGAGCTTCTCAATAAGTGCAACGCAAAAGTCGTCGTGCATAAATCCGAGGCTGATTTCTTAACGGCGCTCGCGCCATCCGACCTCATCAAAGCGGAAAGCGGTGACAAGATCGACGTCGGCGGGATTAAGATTCAATTGCTGCACACCCCCGGTCATACACCGGGATCACAATGTTTTTTGATCGATAACCGGCTCGTGTCAGGAGACACGTTATTCATCGGTTCCTGCGGTCGAGTGGATTTACCCGGCAGCGATCCGGAGCAGATGTATTACAGCCTTACGCAAAAGTTGATGGCGCTACCGGACGATACAATTTTATTCCCCGGCCACAACTACTCAGATCAGCCGGCCTCGACGCTCGGCAGAGAGAAGCAAAGCAATCCTTATTTTCAATTTCATTCGCTGAAGCAATTTCTCTCGGCGATGGGATACGCGTAAGGCCGTCAGGCGTTAGGCGTAAGGCGTGAGGCGCGGGAGACCGGAGGTCAGGATTGATTAAGACGAAAACGACCGCTAACAGCATAACAACAAAAACGATCCAGATTCCGAAGCGCGCCTAACCCCTAACCCCTCACGCCTTACGTTTTCTCTCAGGGTTTGCCGACGAACTTATTTGTCCAGAGGATTCCTTCTTCCGCCGACGGGATTTTGGACCGGTCTTTGACGATGCCAGCGCCGACAGCGAAATTGATGACTTTCTTCCAGCCTTCGGTGGTCATATTCCCCCAGCGAGGCATGGCAGGCTTGATCGTCTCAAAAGACAACTCGAACACTTTGTCGTCCAGCGTCTTAGAGTTTGAAAACTTGTGCGCGCGGAGGGCTGCCTTCGCGGCCTCCGGTTTACTGTGAAATAGAGCGCCCGCGCGAGATAGGGCGCGCGCCACCGCAGTCGCCGTTTTTCGATTGTCCTCCACGTAGTCCGGTCGTGCCATCAGAACTTCATAGGGATAGTCAGTGAGTTCTGGGACTTCCCCGAGACCGAGCGGAATCAGCACATAGCCTTTCCCTGCGGCCTCGGTCACTTCGGCTGAAGGAGAGGAAAGCGCGAAAGCATCGATAACGTTGTTCATCAGCGACGACGGCAGCTGGGGGCCTCCGAGGTAAACGAATTTGAGTTTCGTGGCGTCCCCGCCAGCTTTTGTCACGAGAAACTTGAAAATCTGCTCGGATACCGCACCCGGGCTGGTTGCGCCGATGGGGCCAAGCTGTGACAGCACTTTCAGCCGCGCGTCGAGAGGGCTTTTCCGGGTGAGCTTGAATTTATCGGCGATCTCTTTTCGGACGGCCAGGCTGAGCGTCAAATTTCGGTTATGGGCTTGTATCGCGATAAGTGGCGCGCCTTCCACCTGAGCGAGAATCAATCCCTCGGACGATGACGCGCAGAAGTTAACCGACCGCCCGACGACAGCGGATTGACAGGGAGACCCGCCCCCGGCCACGGTCACCTTGGCGCGCACCCCTTCTTGTTCAAAATATTTGAGCTGCTCGGCAACCCACACGGCCGCGAATGCCAGGTTTGACACCGCCGTGGCGATAGTCACCTCCGGCATCTGTTGCGCCCTCGCCTGCGGCATTACCGCGAAGAAAAAAAACGACATCGCTAAGGTTGTCATCGCCGTATGAAATCTAATCCTCGTTCTCATTTGCCATCTCCCTTCTAGCCTTGAATCTGCACATGTTCTGTTTGCACCTGCCACCTTAAGACCCGTTTTTCAACTAGGTCGGCAATCCTATCCATAAGGATGACCATGAACATCAGGACGATGATCCCGACGAATACATCCGCAGTTCTGAAGATCCCCGCCGAGAGCCGAATGAAAAACCCAATCCCCTCGGTGGCGGCAATAAATTCGCCGACGATCGCGCCAATCACGGAAAACGGAATACTGGTTCTGATCCCGGTGAAGACGTAAGGGGAAATGGCAGGGAAAATGACCTTGAACGAAAGTTTCCAGCCACGAACCCCCATCAACCGCGCCAAGTCGATAAATTCCTGGTCCATTTGTCTCATGCCGGTATAGGTGTTGAAGAAGTTCAGAAAAAAAGTCAGCAAAAAGACGACGCCGACTTTGGACCAGATGCCGATGCCGAGCCAGACGATGAAAAGCGGCGCCAGGGCCGTGCGCGGAATGCCGTTGAGGGCAATGATGATCGGTTCGAAGATCTCGGCCAAGAATCGACTACGCCCGAACCAGTAACCGACTCCAATCCCGACAAGAGCTCCAAGTGGGAATCCGATGGCGATTTCTTGAAACGTGACCCAGGTATGCAACAGCAGGTCTCCGGTTTGAAAGCCGGCCACCAGCGAAGAAAAAATGCGGCTCGGGCTGCTGATCAGGAACGGTTCAATCCATCTTCCAGACGCGATTTGCCAGAATAACAAGAATCCGCCGATGATGCCGGCCCGAAGGAGGGTAACTCCGACGGTTCGCTGGGAAAATCTCACACCACTCCGCGGGATTTCCTTGCCTTCGCCGCTGACCACACCTTGCGACTCGTGACTTGCCTGCTTCGACATCGGTGTTAGATTTTAGCGCGCGCCAATTTTGAGCTCGTGGCGGAAAATGTTCCATAACCGACCATAGGCTTCGTCAAATCCTTCCTGCCGGTGAATTTCAAAGATGTTGCGCGGCCGGTTCATCGGGACCTTGATCACATCCTTGATTTTCCCCGGCCGGTGGGTCATCACCACCACCCGGTCCGCCAGCGCGACCGCTTCCACCAGGTCATGGGTGACGAACACAATAGTCTGGCGCTTTTGTTCCCAAATCTTTAACAGCTCATCCTGCAGCACCATCCGCGTCTGCGCGTCCAACGGACCGAAGGGTTCGTCCATAAGAATGACCGGAGGTTCGTAGGCCAAAGCGCGCATGATCGAGGCCCGTTTGCTCATGCCGCCTGAGAGCTGCGCCGGATAGTATTTTTCGAACCCCGACAGGCCTGCCAGATTGATAAAGTAACGCACCTGATCCTGGCGTTTTTGTCGCGGGTAGCGCTTGGAATCCAAGCCGAAGCCGACGTTTTCCTCGACCGTGAGCCAAGGGAAAAGCTTGCTTTCTTGAGGCACATAGCCGACTTTCGTATTGAGTCCCCGCACTTCTTCGTTCTGATACATAATCCGACCGGATGACGGCGCGGAAAATCCCGCGATCAGTTTGAGCAGCGTGGATTTGCCGCAACCGCTCGGTCCCACCACCGTGACGAACTCACCATACGCAACATTCAAGCTGATGTCTTGCAGCGCGCGGATCGCCTGTTCATCGGGAGTTCTGAATAGCTTGGAAATGTTTTCCACCCGAATGACGAGGTTTTCGTCCGGTTGATTTTCCGTGCGCGACTGGACTGCTGTTTCCGCCATGCGTATCGGTTCGAATCGAGAAGGCTATTCAGTTTAACAAAAATGGCTCGAGTCAAAACCCGGGCTAGTCTCTATCATATCTCGGTATGGTGGCACCAGAGACGTTTTGCGCAGCCTGGTCTGCCTTGCTTTTGGTCGGCGCATTCGGCTAACTTCGGGAGCCAATATCAAACTCATCATGGAGGCTGCCGTGAGGATTATCAGTGAATCGGTCATCAAGAGCAACACGGGCAAAACTTTCATAGTGAAAAAGGGACAGATCATCCGGGTCATGGGCGAGTCCACGGCTGATTTCGTCGTATTCAACTCGCGCAATGTCAAAGAGCGCTTCGATCAGGCGCGCACGAAAGTCGATCAGGGAAAGATCTATGTCACGAAGGGCGACCTGCTCATCTCAAAGTTCAACAACGTGATGATGACGATCATTGAAGATAGCTACAGGGGCACCCATGATATGGAAAAGGGAATGTGCAGCACGTCCTTCTATAAAAAGTGGGGCGCCCAGATTTTCGCGATTTACGGGGCAGTCTGGAAGAAACTCGGACGAAAGAGAGGCGCGGCGCCCAAACACGGTTGCTGGGAAAACCTTGCCAAGGCCTTGAGGCCACACGGTGTCGCGAAAGAAGATGTTCCCAGTCCCCTGAATGTATTTCAGACCATGGTGATCAACGCCAGAACCGGCTCCATGCGATACGCCATGATCCGGCCGAAGGCTGGTGGGGACCACATGGACCTCCGCGCCGAGATGGATTGCTTGGTCGGCATCAGTGCATGTCCGGAAGGGGGGCGAGGAAAAGACCTGCGGGTCATGATCTATAAATAAACTAAAGAGTCTAGAACCTTCGAGCTGTTCAACGCGAGCTTTTCTACGAAGCCGTTCGCCACGGCGACAAGCGCCGATCGACGTACTGCACCAACGCCAGCAGCGCCACGGCCAATAGGATGATGGTCAAGAGCGTGGCGAACAAGGCGGGACTATTGAATGAGGCGCCGAACGTCATGAGCATGGCACCGAAGCCCACCACAGCAAGGATCAATTCGCTGGTTACCATGCCTAGAACGGCACGCCCCATGCCGAGGCGAACCCCGGCCATAATCATTGGCAGCGCGGCAGGCAGGACCACCTTTAGAAACAGCTCGCGTTCGCGCGCGCCAAAGGAACGCGCCATCTCCATGTAGCTTGACTCCACGTTGCGCACTCCCGATATGGTATTCATGACAATGATGACGAACGCGAAAAGAAAAACGATCCAAACCCGTGAGTGAAGACCCAACCCAAACGCGATGACCAAAAACGGGATGAACGAGATCATCGGTACCGTCAAAAGCGCCGTCATGTAGATATTCAGAAAGGATTCGAGCCCCCGGTAACGTCCCATTAATAGGCCGAGCGGAATACCGAACAAAACGGAGAAAAAAAACCCGAGTGCGAGAGCTTGCAAGCTTACCGCCAGAGCCTGAAAAAGCTGCCCGGAAAATAGCAGCTCCATCCAGACGGATAAAA
This sequence comes from Binatia bacterium, assembly GCA_035762645.1. Taxonomy (GTDB): domain Bacteria; phylum Desulfobacterota; class Binatia; order UBA9968; family UBA9968; genus DASTOD01. Next base: position 11,700 of record DASTOD010000563.1, read on the forward strand.
CACTGGAGAGAGGAGGCAGCAAGTGGGGATTCTGAGTCCGGCCCACCAGCTCCCACAACAGTCCAACGGTAACGAGCGAAATCGCTCTGAGGGTTTTGGGTTTCATATGCCGCGACGCGGCTATTTTCGTCCGATCTTCTTTAGCGCCCGCTCGAGTGGCCCGGTGTCGAAGGCCTGCTGGAAATTCACCGCACCCTTCTTGAGCAGACCCGCTTCCGCGAAAAATTTAATGCTCGCTTCGCCGCGCTCTTTGCCCGCGCCGCCGTTGATGTCCCAAATCCTCAGCTCTTTGTATGTCGCAGCGGTGGCTTCCATCAGCTCGGGCTTGGTTTCGGGAAGCAGCTTCCGAGCGCTTTCTTTAACCAAGGCCGGTTGCGTTTCGACGGCCCGGTGCGCTTTGAGAACCGCCTCGAGGACAGCTTCCACGATGGCGCCGTTCTGTTGCACGTAATCGGCGCGGGCGAAATACATCGAGCCGATAAGCTGGGGAAAAATCTTCGCATAGGAGATCAAAACGTGAAACTGTCCCGGCTTCGCCTGGAGGATATTTAACACGTCGCCGATCTCGGCCGGAGTGGCATCCAGCTGACCGCGCATCAGCGCTTCGGCGCGGACTTCGGAGCCGGGGATGATCATCCAATTGGGGGTGATCTTGTAGTGATTCGCCATCCATTTGACCAGCGCCTCGGTGACGGTGATCGGCGCATGGTAGCCGACCCGTTTGCCGTCGAGCTGCTTGGGATCCTTGAATGATACCGGCGTGACCAGCTGCCACTCGTTGCGCACCTGCTCGCCGATAATTTTCAGTTTCATGCCGCTTTCCACTGCCTTGACTACCGCGATGCCGGCAGCAGAGCCGATCTCGGCTTCGCCAGCGACCACGGCTTGAACCGCCAAATCCGTTTTGGGAAAAAACTTGGGCGTGACTTCAATACCCTGGGCTTTGAGCTGCTCCCAGGCGATTAATGATGGGACGTCTCCCATGTCGGCGGACGACGGATACGCAAAGCGGACTTTCTTCTGGGCCAGCGCTTCGCCTGCCCATATAAGACCGAGACCAAGCAGCACAAACAACCAGAGCCTCGATAGCGGCCCAGTATTGTTACATCTCTTTGCCCGCTTGGCGTTCTTTATTCCCTCACCCGTTCCCTCTCCCTCAGGGAGAGGGTTAGAGTGAGGGGAAAAACGCGACGCCGCTAGATGCACCGTCGATGCAAGATCAATTTGAGGGTTTGTACGGGTCATAAGAAGCCTCCTTCTTTGTTTACTATTCGATTCCGATTTCTGCCTTCCATCCGGTCAAGCGCCGGTCGACAAGCTGGACCAGCTTCATCGTGATCATGGCGAGAATGAGAACCGTAAAGATGACGGCGAAAAGCGCGTCGGTCGCAAATGCAGAGCCGTACTGCATGATCATCGCCCCGACTCCCGTCAAGGTCAGTAACATTTCAGCCGTGACCATTCCTTTGACCGCTCTGCCCATACCTAAACTAATGCCGGCCATGATTGCTGGCATGGATGCGGGCAGGATGATCTTGAAAAACAAGTCTGTTTCCCGCGCGCCGAAAGAGCGCGCCATTTCGACGAAAGTGCGCTCGACCTGCTTTACACCCGTGAGCGTATTGATAACGATTACAAAGAAAGAGAAGAGAAAGATCACGGCAATCCGCGAGCCCACGCCCAGGCCGAACCACAAGATAAGGACCGGCACAAAGGCCGTCGCCGGCGCCGACATCAAAGCGTTGATGTAGAGGTCGAGA
>DASTOD010000564.1:0-6264 GCA_035762645.1 Binatia bacterium
TCTGGTTGGGATCATCATCATCAATTCAACTAGCTCTCGCGGGCTCTTGAAGTAGCGCTGATGAGTCCGCCTCAGTGTCTGTTCGTCACCGGCCTCCAGAAGCACCACTTCATGCAGGACACGAGATTTCCTTAGATCCAATTCGATAGCCAAACGTTCGCGCTGTGCCTCCGCCCGTTCTTCAGCCGGAAACGACTTTAGCTTACGAATCGCGCCCTTTTTTCGATCATATTGGAGTAGAAAAATCACCGGCTTGTATCCTCGGACCCAATGGTAAGCGATTCGCAGAATTCTTGCAACTTCGCGTTCATTGTCTCGCGCAGAGCATTCAACTCCAGGTCAAGTTTGTGGACGGAACCCATGAACCCTTCCGTTTTTATACGTTCTAACATCTGCTTGTATTTTTGGTCTTTGTATTTTTCGTCTTTCTCTACCAACTTCGCGACCAATTCGTCGAGGTTCACACTCTGCATCGCCATTTCCTGAACCAGCACACGTGTCTGAAACCACTTTACCTCCTGCATCTCAAAATCCGCAAAAAGATCCGACACATCAGCCAGATATCGCTTCATCTCTTCCGGCCCACCACCATATTTAATCTCCGGATCGACCATATCCGAGAGTTTTTCGCTAGCTGAGGCCCAGCTATGCTGCAAATGAGTACGAACTTGGATTTCGACGGGATGCTCTTCGACTTCAACAATCAAGTGGACCGCACGATATCCATGGCTCGGCCTTTCGCGCCTGTCATCCTCTTTGAAGTTCGGAAAAATCCGTTTCAACTCGTCGACAACACGATCCTGCTCCATTAAATTGTCGACTTCGACTCTACAGCCCGCGAGGTCCTGCATCCTGGAAAGACGAGTTCGCTCCCTCTCGAGTTTTGCAATAATTGATGCTGTGGTTTTCTGTGGTCTTCCCCCCGGGTCCCGCCGGGTCGGGCGAGGCTCATTACCAATCCGTGTTCAACTGCGTCATCCATTCGACCCATCACGATAGGAATTCTGCTCGTCGCGTCCTTAGCGGCGCGTATTGCTTGTGGTCCTCCACTGATGATTATGTCTGGTTTGAGCTGGACTAGCTCCGACGCGAGAACCGGCAGCTGATCTAGCTTATTATCGGCCCAGCGGATTTCGAAACTTATGTTCCGTCCTTCGAGGTAACCCAAGTTCCTCAACCCTTCTTTCAAATCGCGCACGGCTTCAGTGGCAGCCGGGCTATTGGCTGCATCGACCCGTAAGACGCCGATTCGCGCAGATTTCGATCGTTGCTGCGCCTCGCCCAGATCGAATGCGAGAGCTAAAGTAACGATTACGAAGGCGATCACTTTGTAACGCATGACGGCTCTTTTACTGCTGTCCCTGGCCGGATGTCCAGTGTCCTTGCTGAGCCGCCAGAGCGCCGCCCTTTTGCTTTTATTCACACAGACACCCAATCGCAGCATGGTAAAACGGCCAATTGTCAAAGTGCCTGAGATTGCTGAGCTTCTGCCGCTCTTTACTTGGGCAATTCGTATCGCGAGGCGGTTTTTCCTAGGTTCGCCTCGAGTGTTGGGTGAGCTTATCAACAGTTTATCAACAAATTTTGTGGAATACGCTTCTGTTGACGTACCGACGGGCAGCTTAGATCAACGCGTCAAGGCTGTTAAACTGGAAGTCAAACAGCGGGAAACGAAACAGAGGAGAGTCGTCATGAAAGCAGACGTAGAAAAAAAGATCAATGCTAGGACGGCGGCGGCGTTTGAGGATATGGTCAGTGGAATGTCGAGCAAAGCCAAGAACGGAATTTTAACGGCCACAGCGCAGCTAGTCAAAACTGTATGGCTCGCCAAAATTTACGCTGCGATGCCAGCCGACAAAACCACGGTGGACGAATACTTCCTCGATCAAGAGCTCGAACAGTTCCTAAACGAAGCCGTTGAGGAATGCCATAAAAGAGTAGAGACGATAGCGGAAAACGTAAAAAGGGAGTTCTAGAACGATCCGTTATGGGCGGTGGCGGTCGGAGTGATCCGAGAATGGATCTAAGCGTCGGGTCTGAGAATGGCGTCCGGCCCGCGGACCAGTTTCGGGAAGCTTGCGAGCATCGCTTCACTCGGCATCGCCTTTAGTTTGACCCCCAATTCCTGAGATAACATGATCGCATTCGCCGCGGCGTTAGCTCGGGCGTGATTATTAAAAAACGCGAATGCCTTCTTCACCGCTGGTGCGCTCGTCGCGGTTCTGATTCGTTCCGCCATTTTCTCGATTTCGCCGCGCGAATAGAAGTAGTCGTATCGCTCCCAGGATTCTTTGTGGCTCCACCACGCCTTGGCATTCCGGCCATGGGCTCGAAAGTAGAATATCTCGCCTATAGGCTGGAAGTCCTGCCGGATCGAGGTAGCAAACTTAGGCTCATCTATGAGAACACCGCTCGCTCTATTCTCTGCTAGAATCGCTCTGAGCTCCGGGCCTTTGTCAGTCCAGCTCCTGTGCCGAAGCTCGACCACCTTGGGATAGTCATAAAACCATCTTAATGTGGCCGCGAGCTTTTCGGCGTTTTCGGAAGTGCGGTGGAATCCGGTTGGAAACTGTAAGAGAAGCGCGCCGAGCTTTCCGGCGTCGGCCAAGGGCAGAATGCCGGCACGAAAATCGTCGAAGTCCTTTTGCACTGGAGTCTCCCACTGCTCTTCTGAGTTTTTTCGACCGATCTTCACGGGGTGCGTGAACTTCTGCCAGAGCTTTACAGCAAACGTGAAGTCGGGCGACGTTTTTGCGGCCCATCGCTTGGTCATAGCCTCAGAGGGCGGCCTGTAAAACGTGGAGTTGATTTCGACCGCGTTAAAGATCTGGGAATAGTATTGGAGCTCGTCGAATCCCTTTTCTTTTACCGCAGGGTAAAAAGCGCCCGACCACCCCTTGGGAGGAGGACCGGGATAAGAATAACCGGACGTGCCGATCAAAATGGAATTGGGACTCATGGCGATGCACTCGCGCTGGCGCCCGCAATCTTCCGGGGATCCTGATCAAACGTCGGTCCCGGAATTGAGAGTAGCTTAACTCTCGGGTGGTACGTCTATCAACCAATCACAGGACGCTGGGCCGGGAACGCAAAAAACAACCGGCCAAAGAGAAGAACGCCGCGATGCTAAACGTGGCGCCTACGGTTTGAAGAGAAAGTCGGAGGAAAGCCTTACCGCTCCGGCTGCGGTTTAGGCTCACTATGGCGGCGCTTTTGTAAGTCTAAGCACTGCTGGCAGTAATCCCCGGCCAGCGGGGCTTGCATCTGTTCAAAGTAATCCCCTTCCGGCCAGTCGGGGCAGTCGGGGTGAAAATGCCAATCTTTAAGGCTACCAAATCTCTTACGGTAAGCGGCGGCCATCGGGCGCAGTATACCTTTTGATATAGATCCTGCAAGTGGCTGCTTCTTGCTACCCGCAAGCTGGTCGCGCTCGCGAGCAGGCACGCCGCTCGAGGGCAAAGGGCTCAGAGCACTTCCGGCGCTAGCTTCTTTTTTTGCGCAGCGTCGCATGCAGGAAATCACCGAACCCCCATGAATCCACCACGACGAAAAGGGGTTTCAGCGCGCCGAAAGACCTTGCTCCGATCCCACGGAATACTTCGGAGCCAGCTTGGCCAGCGCCGCCCTTCTCTTCGAAGAAATATTTTAGGCTCCGCACAAAATTGAAGGGGCCGGCGTCAAATCGGGTGCTTGCGATCTCGAATCCCGTGACATCACAGAGTTCCCGCAGCGCCCTGGGACAATAGGAAATCACATGGCGGGGCGCATCGAGGGCATACCAGTTCTCTTTGAACAACCAGAACACTAGACTGCGAGTATTGGGGACGGTTACATAAACAAGCCCGTCAGGTTTTAAGATCCGGTAAATCTCCTTAAAGATTGCTTTGGGTTGATTGACATGTTCGAGAACATGGCTCAGGCGGATCACATCGAAAAAATAGCTCTCGAAGCGGGCCTCCTCGAGCGTTCCTTGAAAGACTCTCAAACCGAGATTTTGCGCTTGTTCGGCTCCTCTCTTGCTCGGCTCCACTCCGTAACTGTCCCATCCCCATTGGTTCAACCGATGGAGATACGAACCGCCGCCGCAACCCACATCCAGTATCCTTCCCGCCCCGTGGTAGGGGATCACTCCTTTGGCGGTTACAAACGATAGGACAAACGCCGCCATTTCTTTGATCAGCGATGATTCGGCGGCCCGGCGCGATGGATAGCGATAGTAATTTTCCAATACAAACCGCCGCCAGCCGGCGTAATTGTTTTTGTTCAATGAAGCCGAATGACGATATCTGCCATACTCGTCGGGATAGTAGGAAGCCAGGGCCGCGTTCCTAAGCCATGGCTGGATAAAAATCGCTTGGCAGTGATTGCACCGAAACAACCCGAAAATGCCAGGAAGATGATGAATGCGATCGCGGCTGAAAAACAGCCTTACGGCGCCCTGCCGGTCACATACCGGACAAGCTGCAGAATTGTTATTGAGTGCCGAACTGTCAGTACGTTCCGCTGTGTCTCGCGATATTGCCATTTTCGCCAACCCGATCTCTTCGACGGTTACCTACCAAGATTCAGCGCATCATTCCAGTAAATATTCCGCTTATGTGATTACCCCTGAATGTATGAGTTGATTAGCGGCATAGACATTTGTTTTGACCTGAGATAAATGCTGATTGATGGCCTCGGACGATTTCATAGAGGAGCTTTGGGGCTACGCTCGTGAAGTTCCGATGGAGCAGCACCCGTGGTTTCAGGGAATCTTGCAGCATCGGTGGAGCCGCAGCCAGATCATTCTCGGCGAGGTGCAACATTATCTTCGCGTGCGCACCAACCCGATTTTTTTCGGTTACATGGCGATCCATGCCGTGGCCGATAAGCAATACGACCTCATGCAGGTTGTGTTGGAAAATTTCATGGAAGAGTTGGGCGGGCAGCGGACGCATGTCGATATCATGCTGCAGTTTCTTGAAGAGGGAGGAATTTCTCGCGACGAGGCGGATCGCGCCGAGCCGGCCCCGGGAACCCTGGCGGCCATCGAAATGATCATCGGCTGCTGCCAGAGGCGCTCAACTCTGGAAGGCGTTGCCATGCTGAGTTTCGTCGAGAGCCAGCTCGGCGGCGCGGGCAAGATTTCGGACAAAGTCTATCGCGAGCTGACGCAATATTACGGGTTTTCACCACGGGCGGCCGAAACCTATCGGCTTCATGCCGAGGAAGACGAAGGGCACGGCCAGCGGCAAATCGACGCCATACGATTATTCGCAAATGATACCGCGACTCAGGACAAAGTTCGCGCCGCCGTGAAGCTGGGTTTGACGGCATTCACTTTAGAATGGGACGGGCACGTTCAAGCCATGACCGGAAAACGAGAATTCTGGAGTGGTGTAACCGATCTATCTCTGAAGCAACCTCAAGTTCGCCTACCCGAATAATTACGTCTCGGGTCTGGTGTCTCGAGTCTCGGGTTTTAAGAAGAATTCCTCCGTTGACCTGTTCCGTTTGAACCCGAGACCTTAGACTCGAAACCCGAAACTATTCATTAGCACGGCCAACTCTTCGGCAAGTCACGACGTATCTTCTGGTAATCGGGACTATCCGATTGCTCCCGTTTTAGGCGTTTCAATGCCTTGACGATGTCTTGCTGGGCGATCTTTAGCGAATTGGAGACCATACCCGTGGTCTCTTCGAAGTCCAGGCCTCAATTGCGGTGTCAGCCGCGCATGCGCTGAAGAATGTACAAATCTTTTTCTTCGTCGGTCATATTCCCTTCCCAGTCTCGAAGACTTAGGACGTCATGCCTGAGAAGCCGGCCTTTTGTGTCGTGATCAGTTCGACCTCTGTCCCGGGCTTCCCCTTCAAGCCGGCAACAACCCGAATCCGAACAAAAATTCGCCAACTTTCACCGGACCGGATGACGTGGAAAATTAGAAAAGCATTTTCCGTAACTAAACCTTCCGGTTCATGGCAGCGAACGGTAACGTGAAACCTGATCTGTTCTCCCGAACGTAGTTCCGTGGCTGGTTCAAAACGGTACTCGTCGGATTTGAACTGGCCATGCGGCAAGCGGACCGTTAACAACTCGAACGGATCGGCACCGACGTTTTCGAGGCGCCATTCCGCATTCCATAACCCGGTGCCTTCACCGGGCTCGATCGATTCCTGCTGAAGCGCGATTAGCGGCGCGGCATTCTCGTTTGCGGTCACACTCGGTTCGATTACTTTAACTTGCCTTCGGTCTTGAGCTCCTGCTGGGCGATCTTGAGGATTTTG
>DASTOD010000565.1:0-4478 GCA_035762645.1 Binatia bacterium
GGAATGCCGACAACGACCGCAAAAGCGTTTGCAGAGTTCGCGCCCGGCGCGCCCCGTAGCACCTACGTTTACACTACGTAAACTAAGTTACCGACCCAAAAAGCCTCCACGGAGTATCGACTGATCAGGGGTATCCAAAGATACAAACGGCGTACACTTTAGTCTCCAGCTTTACTCACATACCAGCCCCGGCCCGATAACTGCGGCCACTATGGCGTTAGGGCTTCTTGCGCCCCGGGCTCCGGGGTTTTGTACCTGGGTCCCGGGAGATAGAAAACCGACGGCTGTCCCTGTTGTGACTGCGGATACAAGGTTATCAGTTGAAAGACCTCCGCCGGGACCTCGGTACTGACCGGCAAGCCGATCAAATCTTTGGCCGTTTCGGCACTGATCGGAAAATCATGCGTCCAAGTGCCGCTCGCGAGCCGATGCGCCACCTCTCTGGCTTTGTCCGGCGGCATCTTTCCACGCAGTAACTCTTGGGCAAGAGCGGTAACCTGGGCAATCGCCTTCTTGGACTGATCGGCCATCACCAAAGTTAAATCATGGATTTTACCGATCGGCCTCTGCTCGACCACCTTCAACACCGAGGCGGCGGGGAATCACTGGGCCTGCACAGTGATACGCTTGGCTTTGGCAGTCTTCGGCAATGTGATCCGTAACAGCCCGTTCTTGTATTTGGCCTTGACCTTTCTTGGGTCGACCTCGGATGGCAGGGCGATGGCTCGGGACAAAGCACCGCAGCTGCGCTCGGCATAATAATAGCCCGGCCGTCGCTGTTCGCTCTCCTGCCGCTTCTCCCCCCGCAACACGAGCCGATTTTCGGTGACCTCTACCGGTGAAGTCACCTTTCTTTAGACCCGGCAACTCGGCCAGCACAATGATCTCATCGTCGGTTTCCTCCAGGTCCATCCTCACTCCATTCCCAGTCGGCAGGGGGGCCGGCCAGCTTTCCTCGCTCGCGCCGTGTCGCCACGGGGACCACATGAAACCGCCAAGACCGCCATTCGCGCCTCGCCCAAAGGCTTGGCTTTCCTGTCCGTCCCCGGTGCGCCGCGCACGCCAGCGCTCAAGCGCTTGGTGAATATCTTCACGCAAACGCTGCAACGGCTGCCGCACGCTCCGGGGGAGCCACTGACTCATAATCTTCCTTCCTCTATAATGTGGAGACTGTGTCGTAGTACCTACGACACAGTCTCCTTTAGGGTCCTTGCCGCTATCAGGCCGCGGCCCTTTCGGCCTCGACGTGTATGGGAATTTGGCGCGGCTTGGCCTTTTCTGCCTTGGGCAACTCCAGCATCAAGACTCCATTCCGGAGTCGAGCGGCAATTTTTTCCTGATCAACCCCATCGCTGAGCTCAAACTGCCTAAAGAAATTGACCAGCTCGAACTCACGGTAGACCGGCTCGGCCATCACAGCATGCTTGGCTTTGCCTTGGATGGTCAGAATGTTGTCCTCGAGCCGCACCTGAAGATCACTCTGCGCCACACCCGGCAAATCGGCTAACAGCACCAGCCCGTCGGGGGTCTCGTAGATGTCGACGGGCGGCTGTATGTAGCGCTCCTGAGCGCGCGTCCCCTCCCGGCCCGTTGTTGCCTGTTTTCCGGTCGTCGTGGCTATAGTCTTCTCTGCCATAAATCGGTTCCTCCTTTGTAATGATATCGATTCGATCAGGCCACCTGGACGCTGATCTGCCGGGGCTTTGCTTTCTCTGACTTGGGCAAACTGATCACCACAAGCCCGTTCTTGTATTCGGCTTTAATCTTGCTATCGTCGATTTCCACCGGTAGCTCGATGTTGCGAGCAAACTTTCCGGCAGCGCGTTCGTCCCGATGGAACGCTTCCGGCTTGACTTCGCCCATGGCGCGCGGTTTTTCCCCGGACATCGTCAACATGTTCCCAACCACCGTAACATTTAAAGATTTGGGATCGACGCCGGGGGCCAGCGCCTCGACATACACCGTGTCCTGGTCTTCGTAAAGATTGATCAGCGGGTAGTCGCGCGCGCCCCGGCCCGGTAAAAATGTGCTTCGCATCATTGGCGATAGTTGCGGACCCGCTCGCTCAAAGGCGCGATCGATGTCGCGCCGCAACGACTCAAAATCGTCAAACGCATCCCATGTAGCCATCTCTTTTTACCTCTCTTTCTTTAATTAGTATTCCAGTGGTTAATTGGTTCCTCTTGTTTCGATGAAGGGTCTACTCGAGCTCGACACTGATCTGCTTTTTTTTCGCCTGTTCACTCTTAGGGAGGCGGACTTCCAATACGCCGTCCTTGAACGTGGCGCGTACCTTCTCCGAGTTGATCTCCGCGGGTAAACTGAGGCTACGCATAAAAGCACCGTAAATCCGCTCCGACCGGTAATAGTCTTTTTCTTCCTTGGATTCCTCCTTCTTTTTTTCTCCCTTTATCGTCAGCACGTTGTCGGTGACATTTACTTGAATGTCGTCCTTCGACATACCCGGGAGTTCGGCCTTTACGACGAACTCGTCTTTTTCATCATAGATATCGACCGCCGGCTCCGGCATCCCTAAGCTCCTCTGCGGCCACAATCTTTCGCTCCACAAAGAAGGAACTCTTTCTCTAAAAAAATCCCCGAACATGCGGTCCATCTCGCGTTCCCACTGTGGCATCTCAGCAAAAGCTCTCCACGGGACCAGGCTCTTTCTTTTGCCCGACGTTCTTTCGATTTGATTGGCCATGATTTCCTCCGGTTTATTTCTTTCCCTGCCGAATTTTTCGACCACGGCGGGGTTAGACGAGAAATCAGCAAGTCAGAGGCCAACTGAAAGCCATTGAAAAACAAGGACAACCGAACCTCGGCAATTGCGAGCTATCGTAAATTCGCGGATTCTCGCGAGTAGTTAAAAAACCAGCGTACTGCAGAGTTTTTTAAAAATTTCGCCATCAAAAACGGCGTGACGTGGAGCCCAAAAACGGGGTGCGCTTTGGCGGGCCGGTTCTCGCTCAATTTATCGGCTGGCATAGCTGTTGCTGAGGCCAAGTATGATCCGCGAAAAGACACTGCTGCCCACGAACTACGCGGTCTATCATTTTTTGTGCGCTGACCCCGACGGCACAAGGAGGCAAAAATATGAACCGGAGCACGTTTTATAAACCCAAGGAGTTCAATCTGTCTGGCCTTCAGGGGATTTCAGATAAGACGCTTGAACTCCACTTCAAGCTCTATGAAGGCTATGTCCATGCGACAAATACACTCACGGAGAAGCTTGCCGGATTCTTGCAGGACGGGAAAGTCGATCAGGAAGAGATGCCGGCCTACTCTGAACTCTCCCGCCGTCTCGGCTTTGAGTACAACGGCATGGTGCTCCATGAGTACTATTTCGGCAATCTCAAGAAAGGCGGCTCAAGCGAACCGGACCGTCAATCCGCCTTCGTCAAAGCCGCGCAGGCGAGCCACGGCAGCTACGACTGGAAGGTGGATTTCGTCGGCATCGGTAAGATGCGGGGTGTGGGTTGGGCGGTGTGCTACCAGGACCCTAGGACCGGCCGTCTATCGAATCATTGGATCACATTGCACGAGATAGGCAACGTCGCAGGCTTTACGCCAGTGGTCGTAATGGACGTATGGGAGCACGCGTTTTTATTGGATTATGCCCCCGCGGAACGACCAAAGTATATCGAAGCCTTCTTTGCCAACATCGACTGGAGAGCGGCAGAAGAACGGCTGAGAACCTGATCGGTGGTTACCCATCGCCAACCTCCTTGACGGCGCGGCACCAGGAGCAACGATATGCTGAAGTGAGCGGGCCATTCTTACGAGTCCGTGTCGTCGCCGGAGGCTGACGTTTCGACGCCCTCGCGTCGGTGCTGCTCGCGAACCAGCCAGTAGACGCTTCCAAGCGCCAATATCGCCGCGGCAAGCGCGAACAAATGAATCGCATCAGTGGTCTCGAGATCCAGAATGATCAATTTACGAACGATGGCAAGCATCGCGAGCAGTCAACAGCGGCCCTCGAACGGTGCGAGGAGAGAGCAAGGCAGGGGCCAATTCTGACTCTACCGAAAGCAACAGCCGGTATCGTGATGGGATCGCGAGCTATCGTAAATTTGCGGATTTTCGCGAGGCGCTGAAGGTTCAACTAACTAGCCTGGCAAGCGAAAAAATCTCCAGTTTTCTGTTCTTCCGCTGGCATAGCTGTTGCTTCTCTGGCTAGGAACGTTGCTCGAACCGAGGATCAACACAAACTAGCCGCCAAAGATGTGGAGCAATCTTTATGAAGGCTGAAACCCTGAACACAGGAAAAACGATATTTATGCGCATCGCCATTTTGGACATGGACATCTTAGCTCGCAACTGGTGGGTCGTGTTGCTCCGCGGAGCAGCCGGAATCACCTTCGGTCTAATCACTTTGCTGGCACCGGACATCTCGCTCACCGCGCTCGTGCTCGTTTTCGGCGCATCGCTTTCGTCGAACCCGATCATCCAGTCCTTCGAGCCAGGCGAGTATTGGC
>DASTOD010000566.1:0-5238 GCA_035762645.1 Binatia bacterium
TCCATACTGCGAGGGCTCTTGATCCTGTTCGCGCCCTCAAGCTCAACGCGCAGGATTTCTATGACATCCTTTCCCTGGATTTCGATCTGGTTCGAGCCGTTTTCCGGGCCCTCTTCCGACTGATCCGCGATCGCGAGCGAGCGTGATGCCTGCCTGCCCCGGCTCTTCTCATTTCTGCGATTTGTACGATCCGACTTTCTTTTAATCCGGAAACGATTGGGTTCAGGACTCTAAAGGAATAACGAATTTCCTGGTACGGGTCTTGCGTGTTTCTAAAACAAAACTCCTTTCACCGCCGGGGGTGTAAGATGAAGACAAATATCTTTCTGCTAATCGCAGGCATCGTGATTGTAGGCTTCACTTCGATAGTTATCGCCGATAAAAATTATTCTTCTCCTGCACAGTATCCAAAAGTTGAGGCCAACTTTGAAAATTACAGAGCAGCCCTAAAATATGCTTTTCAGATCGATATCAAGGACTTCAAAGATAAATTGAGCGGAGGGATGGCAGACCAAAAGCCTATCACCGCGTACGATCTCGGAGAGTTGCTTACGGGCATTAAAATTGAAAGGGAACACGCCGACGATAACTTCATTGCGCTGGAGATCGCAATGGATCACCTCGAGCGAATTCCGGACTACTATTCGCGCCTTTCTAGGATGGACAGGCAGTATCTTAGCGACAAGTTTTTAGGGATGTAAAGCGGCGGCGTCATCGCGTTGGTCGGTTACAGGCTTTTCGTCGAGACTTTCCGTCACCTGAGCGGGTCCGGCCGATCTGCAAAATCATTCCCTTTTATCAAAACCGCAAAACCTTCCTGTCATTCTTCGCAGGGATGACAAGCCCATCGGCAAAAATCAGCAGTAACGAGACATAGCCCCTGGCATAAATGTTGCGCCGGCACTAAGGCGCAAGCTTATCGGCACGGGTTATTCGTGCGATGCAGATGAAAAGCAATCTGGTATGAGCCTTATTGTCTCACAGAATTTGAGTAAGACGTACGCAACGGATAGTGTCGAAGTGAAAGCTTTGCAACGGGTTAGCTTTGAGATCGAGGCGGGCTCGTTTCTCGCTTTCGTCGGTCCGTCGGGCAGCGGGAAGACAACGTTGCTCAATCTCATTGGATGCTTGGACAAACCCACGAGTGGAAACCTACAGGTGGCGGGTGTGGACGTTGTTCAGCTGGACCGACAGCGGGCGGCGGAGTTTCGCGGCAGTAATATGGGTTTCATTTTTCAAAGTTTCAACCTTCTGCCCGTGCTAACGGCTTTCGAGAACGTGGAGTACCCCCTCGTAATGGTGCAAGAACGGCCGCCGGTTGAGCGTCGCAGCCGGGTGCTCAAGCTCTTAAATGCCGTGGGGATGTTGGAGCAAAAGAACCAACTGCCGGAGCAGCTATCCGGCGGCCAGAAACAGCGAGTTGCCATCGCTCGCGCGCTCGTCACCCAGCCAAAGTTGGTTCTCGCCGATGAGCCGACCGCGAACCTGGATCATGAGACGGCGTATGTGATTATCCGATTGATGAAACAGATGAGAGATAATTTCGGCACCACTTTTATCTTTTCCACTCACGACACGAGAATCATTGGGGAGGCGGAAACCATCTACACCTTGGAAGACGGTCGCCTTCTACAGCGGGAAGCAAGAGGCCAAGCTAATGTTCAATCTAACGAAAATCGCCGCGCGCAATTTGCGGCGTTATAGGCGCCGGAGCCTTTTGACCGTCTCGTTGATCGCGTTCGGTGTCATCTTTGTGTTGGTGTTTGTCGCGCTCAGCTCTTCGTTCAAAGAGTTGATGATCACACAAATCACGGATTCCTATTTGGGGGATCTTCAAATTCATCGACGAGGTTACGTTGCTTCGATTGAAACGCTCCCGCTGAACTTGAATTTGAATGCCAAACAAGCCGCTGCCGTCGAGCAAGCCTTGAAAGAAAACCCGCAAGTGGTTGCCTTTTCGCCGCGGGTGAAGTTTGGCGCCATGTTCAGCAATTTTACCGAGACGACCAACATCAGAATCAATGGTGTGTTTCCAAACATGGAGGTCGCCACATGCCTGCAGTTGCTCTCGCGCATCAGTCAAGGAGAGAAAGGGCCCGGCGCCTTGGAGCGAGGGAAAATCCTGGTTCCTGCGCTGTTGGCTACGGGGATGGGAACAAAGGTCGGTGACACCGTTGTCGTGGTCGCAACCAACAAAGAGGGTTCGGTGAACGGCAAAACGTTTACCGTCAGCGGCGTTCTCGAAAGCGCCACCGGGCCGGGAGGGCGCGATGGGTATATCCACCTGGAGGACGCGATGGAAATATTGCGCATGCCGCAGAAAGAGATCAGCGAGTTCGCCGTAAGCGTGAAATCGCTTGATCGAGTCCAGCAAGTCGCGGCGGCGCTGACTTTGCAACTTGGGTCAGCGGCACAAGAGCCGAAGAAGACGCCGTTCCAGGTCCATACCTGGTCCGACCTGTCGCCCTTTGCCAACATCGCGAAGATGATCGATGTCATGACCTTTTTCATCAAGCTGATGCTTATCGCCATCGTGTTGATCAGCATTCTCAACGTCATGATCATGGCGGTCTATGAACGGGTGAGGGAGATTGGAACGATCGCCGCCATTGGCACCCTTCCCCGGAAGATCCTCTCACTGTTTCTCGTGGAAGGATTTTTTTTGGGTCTTTCGGGGGCGGCCTTCGGGGCGCTTTTGGCCTTAGGCATTGTCGGGATCCTGAACCTCTGGAAACTCTCCTTCAATTTTGGACAAGCGACCGGACTCTTGCTTGCGCCGACAATTCCTCCATCGGAGGTTCTGCTCGCTTGCCTGATGGTGATCGTCGTGTCGATTCTTGCGAGCATGCAGCCGGCATACAAAGCATCGCGCATGGAGCCCATTGAAGCGCTCCGGCATGTGTAAAGGAGATCTGAGTTGAAGGGGCTGCTGGCGTTTTTGATTTTACTCTTTGCGGTTCCCGCGGCTTATGGCCTTGACGGGACGGAGATCCTTAGGAAAGTGGACGCCAATCTTCAGCCCGAGGCTTTCGAGTCCTACCGCAAATTGATTAACATCGAGCCTAGCGGCGCAAAGCGAGAATTTCTCCTCTTCACCCTCAAAAAAGGCCACGACAAGATCGCGTCCCTTTTCCTGTCTCCCGCGAGCGAAAAGGGACGGGCGACCCTCAGGCTTGGCGACAATATGTGGCTATACATTCCCAACGTAGGGAAACCGATTCGGATCACCAGCCTTCAATCGGTTGTAGGCGGGGTCTTCAACAACGCCGACATCATGCGCCTAGATTATAACGTGGAATACAACGTTCTGGGTCTCGAACAGAAGCCCGACGGCTATTTATTGGATTTGAAGGCCAAGACCGGAGCCGTGGCGTATGACCGATTGAGGATGTGGGTGGACAAGAAGAGTTTGGTTCCAACGAAGATCGATTGCTATGCCGCCACGGGTCTTTTGATCAAGACGCTCTACTTTAAGGAGATCAAACCGTTTGACCAGGGGGCGATGCGGCCTTCCATCATCGAGACGGACAGCCCACTCTACAAAGGGTATCAGTCCATCATGGTCTATGCCAAGGTGAAGAAACGCGTGGTCGCGGACGAGGTCTTTACTCTCGAGTTTCTATCCAAACTGGAGACGATTCGGTGATCGATGTTCCGTTTGCCGGGAGTTCTTCTTTTCTTTCTTCTTCCTGCCTTCGCAGCCTATAGTCAGGATCCTTATCAAGTAGACCTTTCTCAGATCGAAAAAGAGATCGCAGCGGCAGCGGGTAAACCTTACAGTCTCGCAGGGTTCTTTGAGTTTCAGCCCGCGCTCTTTGGCATAGACCGAGATTCAGCGGTTTCTCGCATACAGTTCTTCGATAAGAAGCCGCGCAGCACGTTTGACCAGTACAACTTCCGCCTTCGGCTGGAAGGAAGTTATAGGGCGGACCCTTTCTCAGTCTTTTTTAAAACCGACACGTGGGTGCGCAATGATTTTGATGGATGGGATGAAGACATCCGGCTCTTCGAGGCGTACGCTTCGCTCAAACCGAGCCCCAATTTTGTCTTCGAGGCGGGGAAAAAAGTGGCAAAGTGGGGCAAAGGCTATGCCTGGAATCCTGTGAGCTTCATCGCTCCGCCCAAGAATCCGGAGGATCCCGAAGAAGCACTGGAGGGATTTACACTAATCACCGCCGATTTCATTCGGAGCTTCGATGGCCCGTTAAAAACGATGACTCTCACCGCTGCGGCCGTGCCGGTTTACAAGCACATCAATGCCAAGGTTGGAGAGCCAGGCAATACAGATTTCGCATCAAAACTCTATCTGCTGCTTTACGATACGGATCTTGATTTCATGGTTTCTACCGGCGCGAGCCGCACGACTCGCTACGGATTCGATTTTTCCAGGAACCTCACGACAAACTTCGAAATTCACGGTGAGTTAGGTGTTATCAACAATCATAAGACTCCGGTTATTGATAAAAGCGGGACGATGTTTGTAAGAGAGTCCGATGCGGTGAGCTACCTCTTGGGGCTGCGCTATCTGACTGCAAGTGAGACAACGTATATTTTGGAATATTATCGGAATGGAGCGGGATTCACGCGCGGCGAAATGAAAGACTTCTTTGGCTTCGTCAACAATAGCTATCAAACGTTCCTCAATACGGGAAACGACGCCGGGCTCAGGCGCGGGCGGCAGATGCTTAATGGCGTTTACGGGAGCCCCAATCCAGGGCGCCATTATCTTTATTTCAGGGCAAGCCAGAAAGAGCCTTTCGACATCCTTTACTTGACGCCCGCTTTAACCTCGATTGTTAACGTAACGGATGGAAGCCTTTCCCTCATCCCCGAGATCGCGTACAGTCCCATTACCAATCTCGACCTGCGGTTCCGGACACCGGTCCTCATTGGAGGGAAACGGACAGAGTACGGCGAGAAGCAGAACGACTACCGTGTAGAACTGCGGCTTCGGTACTATTTTCAGTTTTAACCCGCCGGCTCCTTTTTTTGATGCGTCACTTTCATGGAAGCATTGGCCAACGCCAACCAGAACGGAGGTCCCGCGCTGGTTTCCCTGTTTCTATCTTTCTTGAAGTTAGGGACAACGGCGTTTGGCGGACCAGCAATGGTGCCTTACATTCGCAGGATGGCCGTTGATCGAAAAAAATGGCTGGAGGAGAAAACCTTTCTTGACGGCGTCGTACTCTGCCAGACAATTCCTGGCGCGACGGCTATGCAAGTCTCCGCTTATGTCGG